>DAOTXI010000405.1:0-2564 GCA_034435475.1 Anaerolineales bacterium | reverse complement strand
GCGTTTAACTTGGGTGGCACCACGAGATTCCCCTCTCGTCCCAATGGACAGGAGGGGATTTTAATTTAACGATATTCGAACATCGATATTCGGTTTTCGAGTATCCAACATCGAGTATCGAATATCGACTATCGAACGGAGTGTCAAATGCTTCTTGAATCAACAAACGTACAAACGATAATAAGAGAAATCTCTGCTGACCTTGAGACGCCCGTCAGCCTGTACCTCAAACTGCGCGGAGATGGCGCGTCGTTTTTGCTGGAGTCTGTCGAAGGCGGTGAACGCATCGCGCGTTATTCGTTCATCGGAGTCCAGCCCAAGGCGTTGTATATCTTGCGTGATGAAGAGATTGAAATTCAAGATGTTCACGGTTCACGCATCACGCATCACGCTGGCGACCCGACCCGCTTTTTGCAAGCCGAAATGGATCGCTTCCCCGCCATCCGCGTGCCGAATGCGCCGCGCTTCACGGGTGGGTTGGTGGGCTACCTCGGGTTCGAGTCGGTTCGGTTTTTCGAACCAACTCTAAAGTCCAGAATGAAGCGGGCTTCCATTCCTGATGGCATCTACATGCTGGCAGATACCATCGTCGCCTTTGACCATGCGCGTCGCAGCATCTTCCTCATCGCCAATGTCTTGGATGGCAACACCGCAGCCGCGAATCAAAAATTGGAAGCGATCGCCGCGCGCATCGAACAGCCGCTGCCGCCCGCGCCGAAGGTCGAGGTCAAGCCGTCGAAGGTCGAGTCGAATCATACGCAGGGCACGTACGAAGACATGGTGCGCACTGCCAAAGAACACATTGCTGCCGGTGATATTTTTCAGGTGGTGCCTTCGCAGCGTTTCACCCGCGAGACCCATGTCGAGCCGTTCGATGTCTATCGTGCCGTGCGCCGTTTGAATCCGTCGCCCTACATGTTTTTCTTTGACTTCGGAATCGTGGATGATGAGCCGCTCTTTTTAGTTGGATCGTCGCCTGAAATGTTTGTGCGCTTGGAAGGAAGAACCGCCTCGCTCCGCCCGATCGCTGGCACTCGACCCCGAGGCAAAGACAACGCCGCTGACGACGCTCTCGCACAAGAACTCCTTGCCGACCCGAAGGAACGCGCCGAGCATGTCATGCTCGTTGACCTCGGACGCAATGACCTCGGGCGCGTCTGTGAATACGGCACGGTGCGCGTTTCGGATTTCTTTACAGTTGAAAAATATTCACACGTTATGCACATCGTCTCGCATGTCGAAGGGAAGTTGAAGCCTGAACTGACCGCGTTCGATTTAGTCCGCGCGGCATTTCCTGCTGGCACAGTCAGCGGCGCGCCGAAAGTCCGCGCGATGGAGATCATCGCCAGCCTCGAACCCGACGCGCGCGGTGCATACGCGGGCATGGTCGGCTACTTCGGCTTCGACGGCGCCATGGACACCTGCCTCGCCATCCGCACAATGGTCGGGCGCGGAAACACCGTCAGCGTGCAAGCAGGCGCAGGCGTAGTCGCGGATTCGAATCCGACGTCAGAGTTTCAGGAGACGGTGAATAAGGCGAGTGCGATGTTGCGTGCGATTGATGTTGCTGAATCTAACAGTTGACGGTGGACGGTTGGTAGTTGGTGGCAGTTCTGCTGTCAACTACCAACCATCAACCACCAACAGATTGAAAGGAAACCAAACCATGACTCAACCCAAACCCCGCCTCCTCACTGGCGACCGCCCCACAGGACGCCTGCACCTCGGACATTACGTCGGCTCGCTGGCGAACCGCGTGCGCTTGCAGCATCAATACGACTCCTTCTTCATCATCGCAGACTTGCACACGCTGACCACCAAGCCCGAACGCGAAGACATCAAAGAAGTGCCGACCTTCATCCGCGAGACTGTGTTGGACTATCTCGCCGTCGGCATTGACCCAAACGTCAGCACGATCTTTGTGCAATCGGCTGTGCCTGAAACCTATCAATTGAATCTGCTCTTTGAAATGCTGGTCACCGTTCCGCGCCTGGAGCGAATGCCCACACTCAAAGACATGGCACGCGACGCCAACATGGACTCCATGCCGTTTGGTTTGCTCGGTTATCCTGTTTTACAGGCGGTTGACATTTTGTTGCCGCGCGCGCAAGCCGTCCCTGTTGGGCGCGATAATCAATCTCACGTTGAACTCGCCCGCGAGATGGCGCGTCGCTTCAACAACCTCTATGGCGATGTCTTCCCCGAACCCGAACCCATCATCGGCGACGTTCCGCTTTTGGTCGGCACGGACGGACAGAACAAGATGAGCAAGTCTCTCAACAACGCCATCTATCTTTCCGACGACGCTGAGACGGTCAAGCAAAAGGTGATGAACATGTACACCGACCCGAAGCGACTCCGCGCCACCAACCCAGGGACAGTCGAAGGCAATCCCGTCTTCATCTACCACGACGCGTTCAATCCCTCCTACGCCGAAGTGGACGACCTCAAGGAACGCTATCGGCAGGGCAAAGTCGGCGATGTCGAAGTCAAGGAAAAACTCGCCCGCGCCATCAACAACTTCCTCGAACCCATCCGCGAAAAACGCGCCTACTTCCTCGCCC
>DAOTXI010000404.1:0-8306 GCA_034435475.1 Anaerolineales bacterium | reverse complement strand
GTCTAAGGGTAGTGACGACTTAAGTCGTCACTACACGAAGCATTATGAGCAAAAACGACCCGGAATCCACCCACGAAACCCGCGCCCGCATACTTGAAGCGGCAGTGAAGGTCTTTGCCACCAAGGGCTATCACGACGCCAACGTGGATGATATTGTCGGCGAGGCGCAAACCTCGAAGGGCGCGTTCTACTTCTACTTCCCCAGCAAGCAGGATATTTTCATCGCCCTGAGCGACACCTTTGCCGCCCTGCTCGAAAACAAGCTCAGCGAAGCCATGCAAAGCGAAAGTCACGGTTTGCAGCAAATGGATGCCGCCCTGCGCGTGAGCCTCGGCTTATTCAGCCAATATCGCGGATTGGCGAAGATCGCGCTTGTTCAAGCCGTGGGATTGGGCGCCGTCTTTGAGGAACGCCGCCGCGCCATCAATGATCGCCTGACGCGCCTCGTTCAAACCAGACTGGAAGCGGCGGTGGCGGAAGGAAGCATTCCCCCGCTGAAAACAGATCTCGCCGCCCGTGCCTGGGTTGGCGCGCTCAATGAGATCGTCATTCACTGGATCTACACCGGCACGCCACCGCTCGAAGAGTCATTGCCGGAGTTAAGAAAGTTTCTAGCGCGTTCCATTGGAGTGCCGGAAGAGAAGATTTAATTGATGATGAACGGAAGACCGTAGACGGTAAACAAACTGCCTATGGTCCACTGTCTATCGTCCAACCAAAAGGAGAAATATTTCATGCGAATTGCACGCTCCCTGTTCTTTCTTGTCCTTACATTGAGTCTCATACTTACCGCCTGCACACCCACTGTCCCTGTGGAAGAGATTGCAGAAACTGAAGCAGTCACCGAAGTCCAGACCGAAGCGGCGGCGACGGAAGCCCCGGTTGAAGTGGAAAATGTCGGCACGCTCAAAATCGCCGTGCTCCCCATCATTGACACACTGCCGATGTATGTTGCCGAAGCTGAAGGTCTGTTTGCTAAATATGGCGTGACCGTTGAACTCGTCCCGGTTGCCTCCGCGCCAGAACGTGACCAGTTGCTCGCGGCGGGTCAAGCAGATGGAACCATCAACGAGACGCTGGCGGTCATGCTCTTCAACAAAGAGACCGTGCAAATGCAGTCCGTGCGTTACGCATTGCGTCCCGTGGAAGGCTACGGACATTTCTTCATCCTCGCTTCGGGGCAGAGCGGCATTACTGATGCACAAGATTTGAAGGGCGTTGAGATCGGCGTATCGCAAGGGACAGTCATTGAATACGTCACCGAACGTTTGTTGCAAGCCGAAGGGCTGGCCGCTGATGAGATCAAGACCATCGCCGTGCCGAAGATTCCCGATCGCATGGCATTGCTTGGCTCCGGTGAACTCGCCGCCGGTGTATTGCCCGACCCGCTGGCTTCGCTGGCTGTGAGCCAGGGCGCAGTCAATGTGTTGGATGATTCTTTGCACCCCGAATATGGCTTTAGCATTTACTCCTTCCGCAAAGATGTGGTGGATGCAAATCCCGCCGCTGTCAGCGCCTTTCTCGCCGCAATTGAAGAAGCAGTGGCGCTCATCAACGCCGACCCGGCACAGTACACCTCGCTGTTGAGCGACAAGGGGCTCGTGCCGCCGCCATTGCTGGAGACATTCAAAGTGCCGCCCTTCCCGACTGGCAATGTTCCATCAGAAGAAGAATGGAATGACGCACTTTCGTGGGCAAAGGAAAAGGGTATGTTGAGCGTGGATGTGAGTTACGCCGACTCGGTCAACGGCTCGCTGTTGCCGTAATCAACTCTAAGACCTGACAGGTTTTTTTAAACCTGTCAGGTCTCTTCACATGATTAACATCCAATCGCTCACGTTTGAATATACCCATCACTCGCCGCTCTTCCAGAACTTCAACTGGAACATTTCCCGCGGTGAGACGTGGGCGATTCTTGGTCCCTCGGGCTGCGGCAAGACGACGCTCTTATATTTGCTGGCAGGACTGAAATTCCCAACCTCCGGTGAAGTGCAAATCAACGGCGAGCGGATTCTCCGTCCGCGCCCGCATAGCGGATTGATTCTTCAAGATTACGGATTACTGCCATGGGCAACGGTACGCGAAAATGTGGCGCTGGGCATAAAAGTCCGCAAGTTTTATGGAGCCGATGGCAAGCACACACCCGATGATTTCATTCCCAAAGACAATATCGAAAGTTGGGTTGAACGCCTCGGCTTGAGCGAGGTGGCAGATAAATTCCCCGCACAAATTTCAGGTGGGCAGCGTCAGCGCACGGCGATTGCGCGCACGCTCGCGCTCGGACCCGACCTGCTGCTTATGGATGAACCTTTTTCCTCACTCGACGCCATCACCCGAGAAGACCTGCAAAATCTGACTCTCTCCCTGTGCGAAGAGCAAAATATTACGCTGGTCATTGTCACGCACGCCATTGAAGAAGCGGCAATGCTTGGCAGGAAAATTCTACTGCTGGATGCGCCTCCCAATTCCACTGCGCGGATATTTGAGAATCCAAACGCAGGCTCACGTAACAGCGCCGAATTCCATGCCATGTGTGAAACGCTCTGGGCGGAAATGCAAACGAGGCAATCCCAGTGAAACGGCATGACGTTCTGTTTGCGGCGGCGGCGATCTTCGTGATTTGGCAAGTGACGGCAATGATCGTTTCCATGCCCATCTTGCCCACTCCGCTGACCGTGTTGGTGGTCTTCTTCAACGAACTGCAAAACGGACTGCTCACCCATTTCGCGGTCAGTTTGTGGCGCGTGACGGCGGGGATGGCGCTTTCAGTTTTAGTGGCGGCTCCGGCGGGATTGGTCATCGGCGGGTCAAAACGACTCAACCGCATTTTCTCCCCCATCATCTATTTGCTGTATCCAATCCCCAAGGTTGTATTCGTGCCGGTGGTGATTCTGTTCCTCGGCATTGGCGATACGTCCAAGATCATCATCATGTTCCTGATTTTGTTTTTTCAGATCGTGGTGCTTGTCCGCGACCAAGCCAGCGGAATTGCGCCGCAGTTAATTCAAAGCCTGCAAAGCCTCGGGGCGGGACGAAGGGCATTATTTCGTTTTGTGTATCTACCCGCCAGTTTGCCCGCCATTCTGACTGCATTGAGGCAGTCCATTGGTACGGCGGTGGCGGTCTTATACATCACAGAACTCTCAGCCACAAAATACGGGCTGGGATATTACATCTACTATCGAGGCAGTACTCTATTGGATTATCCAGCCATGTATGCGGGTGTCATTGCCATGAGCCTGCTGGGGTTGGGGATGTATTTCTCGGTGGATTGGCTGGAAAGAATATGGTGCAAGTGGAAGTTTGTAGTTTAGTTGAATAGTTATAAAAGTAAACCAACCCCAAAAAAGACACTAAACAAAAAAGCGGTCTGACCGGTCCCCGCCAGTGCGGCGTTGAGCGGGCGCCCTTTTTGCGTGAGAACAACGCGCAGGGTTCGGATGGCAACAGGCAAAGACAGCCATGCAAGCATTCCGCCCACAGGAATAACTTTCATCAACACAAGCGCGGGCACGATCAAATAGGCAAAGCCCATGCAAAGGACATATTCTATTTTTGTCCCACGCTCACCAAAGCGCACCGCCAGCGTATGCTTGCCCGCCTTGCGGTCACTCTCGATGTCGCGCAAATTATTGACCACCAGAATCGCCGTCACGATCAAGCCGATGGGAACAGACATCCACCATGCGGCGGCACTGACTGAGCCGGCTTGCACAAAATACGTCCCTGCCACGGCGGCGACGCCAAAGAAGATGAACACGAAGACATCACCCAAGCCATGATAGCCAAGCGGATACGGTCCGCCGGTGTAGGCTACAGCGGAGAGAATGGCAGCAGCGCCGATCAGGATCACGGTCCAGCCGCGAAGCGCGGCGAGGTATAAGCCAAAGAGAATCGCCAGCCCAATGATGATCCCCAATCCAAATTTGACCTGAGGCGGTGTCAGCAATCCCGCCTGAGTCACACGCACGGGACCCAATCGTTCGGGAGTGTCTGCCCCGCGTTCAAAATCGAAGACATCGTTCGCAACGTTGCTGGCAATTTGCAACAGCAGCGCAACCATCAAAGCCGCCAGCGCAGGAAGAATTTGAAATGTGCCGTCGTACCACGCCAGCGCACAACCCATCGTCACGCCGGATGCAGCAGCCGGTAAAGTGCGCGGACGAATCGCCAGCCACCAAATTTGAAGTAAGTTCATTTTTTTCTGTTCCATACGACCTCAACTGCGTAATTCCCAACGTCGAGAGACGTTGGACTCCGAGCCGCCGCAGTATAACACCATGCCCGTTATCGGTATAATCGGGCAATATTTTAGGAGGCACATGACCCAATTGACCGGACCCGAACGCGCCAAATACGTTCAATCCATGTTTACGAAGATCGCGCACCGTTACGATCTGATGAATCGACTCATGACAGGCGGGCAGGATGTCCGCTGGCGGAGGGAGGTGATCGAACGGGCGAAACTACGCCCCAACGCATCATTACTGGACCTCGGAACGGGAACCGGCGATTTAGCCCGCGAGGCGCTGGCGCAGTTCCCCAAAGCCCGCGTGACCGCGGCGGATTTCACACTGGAGATGATGCGTGTTGGCAAGAAGAATGGCAACCTGGATTTCTCCTCGGCTGACGCATTGAATTTGCCTTTCAAAGACAAAACCTTCGATGCGGTAGTCTCCGGCTTTTTAATGCGCAATGTGACCGATGTTCAGAAAGCTCTGAAGGAACAGCACCGCATTCTAAAACCCGGCGGGCGGATCGTGATCCTTGATACCACAAAACCGAAAAAGAACCTGCTTTCGCCGTTCATCAAATTTCACATGCATGTCATCATTCCCTTCCTGGGCGGGCTGCTCTCGGGGGTGCGCGACGCATACGAATACCTGCCCGACACGACCGAAAACTTTCTAACCGCAGAGGAACTCACCGTGCGCATGGTGGCAGTTGGATTCAGGCGCGCCAATTTCAAGCGTTTGATGTTCGGGACCATCGCCATCCATTGGGGAGAGAGATAATGAGTGGTATCAAACAAGCCAGTTCAAGAAATTGCTTCATCTGCGGGGTTGAAAACCCGGTTGGGCTGCATTTGCATTTCTACGAGACCGAACCGGGGGTGATTGAGACCGACTACACCGCCCCGCTTCATTTTGAAGGCTTCCCCGGCGTGTTGCATGGGGGCATCGTCGCCGCGATCATTGACGAGGTTTCGGGGCGGGCATACATGGGCAGTGACCCGGCAAATCCGCGCTTTATGTTCACGGGCAAGCTGGAGATCAAGTATCGCAAGAACGTGCCAATTGGCAGGAAATTAAAAATCATCGGCAAAGTGATCGAGAACAAAGGGCGCATCGCCAAAGCCTGGGGCGGAATCTACGATGCGGAAACGGACGAACTTTACGCCGAAGGAACCGGAATGCACATCAATGTGCCTTCGGATAAATACGATATGGGCAAACTCGAAGAACTGGGCTGGAAGGTATACCCGGATTGATTCATCGGGATGTGACCACGCTGGGTATAATTCAAGCATCACGGAGGCACCTCATGATCACCACCTATCACCGACCCCAAACCCTCGACGAAGCCCTCGCGCTTCTGGACCAACCCAACACCGTTCCCCTCGGCGGAGGGACGCTTCTCTCCCGTGCTCAAACAGATTCTGTTTCTGTCGTCGACCTCCAACGCCTCGGCTTGAATTCGCTCCGCGTAAACGGCAGTGAATTAACCATCGGCGCGACCTGCACGCTCCAGTCTCTCTATGAAGATGCCAACTGCCCCGACGCGCTCAAAACCGCGCTCAAACTCGAAGCGCCGCTCAATGTGCGCAATACCGCCAGCGTGGCAGGGACAATTGTCGCCGCGGATGGACGCTCCCCCTTTGTGACGGCGTTGCTGGCGATGGATGCGAAGATCGATATTCGATATTCGACTTCCGATTCTCGAACATCGAATATCGGCGAATATCTCCTCACCCGCCCGAAGGGACTGATCATCGCCGTCATCATTCCACTCAACGTCAAATCCGCTTTTCAATTTGTCTCCAAAACCCCCGCCGATAAGCCCATTGTCGGCGCCGCGTTGGCGCAATGGAACTCCGGTCGCGCGCGGCTGACACTCTGCGGCTATGGCGCGACTCCGCTTCTGGCAATGGACGGCACCGAAGCGAATGGACTTGAAGAAGCCGCAATGAACGCCTATCACGAAGCGAATGACGAGTGGGCATCCGCCGAATACCGCATGGAGATCGCCGCCGTGCTGGCGAAGCGTTGTCTTGAAGCGATCAGGTGATGCAAGTCTGCCCAATCTGCTCCAAACCCGTTCAGCCTTCTCAACGCTATCCCAATTATGTATGTGGGGATTGCGCCAAACTCGCCCGCTCGCAAGATGGGCGCGAGCTGATATTCTTCAATGTATCCCTTTCCGGCGGATACGCCGCCCAGTACGCCGACACGGGCGAAGCATACAACAGCCACGACTGTTACATTCACAGCATCAAGTGCCGCGCTGATGAGCACCGTTTCGGCGGCATCGTGATTGTGAAAATGGAAAACTCATGACCCCCAAAGATAAAATCAAAGCCTTCGAAGAAATCGCGCGGATTTTTGAAATCTCGAACGAAAGCGCCAAGTATTTCCTCAACCACATCCAAAAGAGTTTCAAACTCGAACGTCCGCCGCATAAACTAATTTTGGAATTCGTGGAGAAGCAGAACTACCCCTTCAAGCCCACGCCCTATGATGTTGCCCTGGCCATGAAGGAAGGCGGAGTTTGGGATTACGCCCTTGGTTCTCCGCCACCCAAGGTGGAGGATGAAGAGGACCTATATGAATAACCCTACATCATAGGTGATATAATCATCTCCATATAACAGATTGACCGTGTCCAAGCGCCAGTCCTTTTGTCGGACGGGCGCTTTTCTTTTTTTCCAGACAAGCCGCAAGGAGGCTTCAATGAATTTTCAAACAGGCGACTGGGTCATACATTGTTCGCATGGGTTGGGTCAGATCAAGGCCATCGAAAAACGCTCCTTCGGAGTGGAAGACCTTCTATATCTTATGGTCCAGATCGGCGACCTGACCATCTGGGTCCCTTCCGATGAAAACCTGGGGAAACGGCTGCGCAGTCCGGTGAGCAAATCTGATTTTCAGACATTGTTCGCCACCCTGTCCAGCTCGCCAGAAAATCTCCCGACAGACCGCCGCCAGCGCAGTCAGCACCTGAGCGAAATGATCAAAGACGGCAGCGCGGACTCGCTTTGCCGCGCCATCCGCGACCTCTCTGCCTTGCGGAAACAGCGCACCTGGAGCGAGTACGACCGCGATATGATGCGGCGCATCCAAAAGATCCTGATCGGGGAATGGAGTTTTGTATTTTCGATCAACTCGCTCGACGCGGAGAGCGGACTCCAAAAACTGTTAACCCAGAATGTATAAAAAGGATAACCTCATGCAATCGGAAGAGAAAACCATTCTCCAACGTGTCGTGGAAAATTTCGCCTCCACTGGCAATGCAAACGATCCGCAAGTGACCGTAGTCTGCCTGCCGGGCAGGAAAACCAGCGCCATCGAAAGGATAGACGGCTCCGACCGTTCGATCATGCTGAAGGAATATAAGGTCAACGAAAAAGCGATCTGGGCGGGATACAGCAGCCGCAGCAATACCGTTTATTTGAGTTTGATGAACTGACGGCGCTACCCGCCCAACTCTCCCCAGCGCTCGTAGGCTTGGGAGAGTTCTTTTTGGATTTGTTCCAGCCGCTCGACGGCTTGAGTGATAATTACGCCTTCCTGCTGATAAAACTCCGGCGCTTCCATCTTGACTGTGAGTTGGTGCTGTTCTTCTTCGAGTCTTTGAATCCGCTGAGGCAGTTCTTCAAGTTCGCGTTTCTCGTTGTAACTTAACTTGCGAGACTTAACCTCAGGCTTGGATTCTGCCTGGGTTGTTTGAGCAGGCTTGGTGTTAGGTCGTGAAGCGGGGGTTTCATCCAATTGTTTTTTCCAGTCTTCGTATCCCCCGATGAATTCTTTCACATCGCCAGAGCCGTCCAAAATCAATGTGCTGGTGACGATGTTATTCAGAAACGCGCGGTCGTGGCTGACGAGCAAAAGCGTGCCCTCGTAATCGAGCAGCAGGTCTTCGAGAATTTCAAGCGTTTCGATATCGAGATCGTTGGTGGGCTCGTCGAGGATGAGCAGGTTGGCGGGCATGGCAAAAAGACGCGCCAGCAGAAGACGGTTGCGCTCGCCGCCCGAAAGCGCCGTGATCGGCGCGCGGACACGGTCACGCGTGAAAAGAAAATCTTCGAG
>DAOTXI010000403.1:0-9407 GCA_034435475.1 Anaerolineales bacterium | reverse complement strand
TCAGTTTGCCGTGAAAGCCGCAGCCCCTCGATATGCGCGCTCAGGCGGTCTGCCACCGTACTTACAAGATTGGCGGCGTCCAAGTCATTGGTTTCAACCCCTGCAACTGCCAGTTTGCCGATGGTTTCGCTCTGCACTTTCAGCGGAATGTTCAGGGTGTTTTCATGGGCTTCGGCGTCATCCCCGGCGGGGACGACTTCATTCAAGTTGTACTTGTAACCGAGTGTATCGCCCGCGCCTTCCATATAGCTCTTCCAGCCTTCGATGGTCTGAAGGCGGGCGGCGCGTTCAGCTTCGAGCCGGTAGCGTTCGGCGCTTTCCAGCAGGCGCAGGTTTTCAACCTGCTGCGCCACCTGCCGGGCGACGATATCGACCAGTTCGGAGGTAAACTCGCGGCGGGACTCATCGGTTAGTTCGACCGTCAACGAGCCGAGAGATTCCCCGGTCACTGCGATCGGAGCCGAGACGGCGAGCGCCTCCTCCGTCCATGCAGACTCATCCATGTTGGTGAGCGGTACGATGACATTATGGTCGAATACATAACCGACCCGCTCCGGTTTGTGGATGGCATCGAGGTGTTCGCTCCAGCCTTCGCGGACGAGACGGCGGGCTTGCGCTTCCATCTGGGCGCGAGCTTGCTCTGTTTCAGCGAGCAGATTCGCATTCTGAATTGCCACCGCCAGCTGCCCTGCCAGCGCCTCAAAGGCGGGGAGAGTCTCTTCGGTCAGCACATCAGGCTGGCTGCTCTGCATATCCAGCACTCCCACCACTTTATCGGCGACGATCAACGGAATCGCCATTTCGCCGCGTGTTTCGGGCAATAAGGCGTTTGGGCGGAAGGTGGGGCTTTTGGATGTATCCGGGATCACGACCGATCGTTTTTCCACAACGGAGCGTCCATTGATCGAGCGGCTGTCGAGCGGCAGGCTGTGTCTGCGCCCGATGAGTTGCGCTCCCACCGAACCTGTCCCCGCTTCCAGTCTCAGGACCGCGTTTGCGGGGTCTGTCAGGTAGACCTGCACATAGTACAGGTTGAATTCCTTCAAAATGAGTTCGCAGGCGTCTCTTAGCATGAGGTTCAGGGCGCGCACTTGTGAAACCGCGCGTCCCACATCCGCCGCCAGCGCCAGGTTGCGGGTGCGGTCTGCCACGCGCTGTTCGAGGGTGGCGAGGGTTCCGCTCAATTGCGAGGTCATCGAATTGAAGGCGTTTGCCAGGATGCCAGTCTCATCCTGTGATTCGACTTTTGCGGTTTTGCTCAGGTCACCCCGGGCAATCGCGTTTGCCGTGTTCGTCAATTCGATGATCGGACGGGTGATCTGGTTTGAGAAATACCATAGGAACAGGATGAATAGACCGATCAACCCAAGACTGATCCCCGTCTGTTGTGCTGCGGCAGCGGTGGCCGGAGCAGTCACTTCGGAAAACGGGATGATCAAGCTGAAGGACCAATGATGCCCGGTTTGTCCAAGGTCCACCGGGGCAAAGACGCGCAGAAAGTTCCCATCCGGGCTCAGGCTGATGAAGGATTCGCCCGCTTCGATGCGCGCCTGCAATTGGTCGAAATCCGGGTAGATTTCCGAGGCTGGTTGGTTAACGAGTTCAGGACGGTTGCGCACGCCGATCAATGTGCCCGAGGAAGTGAGCAGGATGGCGTCCGCGTTTCCATTGTATAAATTGACGGAATCCACGATCTCCTGCACAAAAGTAATGGGAGCGTCCATGCCGACAATGCCATAGAATTTATCGCCATAAACAATTGGCACGATAAAGGAAGCCATGAGCGTATCCACGCCATTGATCGGGTAGATCAATGGGGCAAAGGTCATCTCAGTCTTGCTTTGGCGCGGCAGAATATACCAGTCGCCAATACCGGGGGTCTCATATTGTTCGAGTGGGATAACGGAGATGCCTCCATCGTCCGAGCGGACCCAGTATGGGATGAACCTGCCGGTTTCATCATGCACAGCCTGATTGCGATAATCATCGTCAAGCCCGTCGAAGGAATTTGGCTCCCATAACGTATAAATGCCGAGATAGGACGGGTTTTCAACCAGCACTTGCCTCAACATGGCATTGACCTGTTCACGAGTCAAGACCAGTTCCGAGTCCGGATCCCTGACTGCGGTCAACGCATATGCCAATGCGCGGGCGGTATCCAACGGAATTTCCGCGTCGGCGCGGATCTGCCGGGCCTGCGCTTCCGCCACAGCCAGCGCCGTAGTTTGGGCGTTTTCAATGGAGGCTTGTCGTGTGGTCAAAATGGAATACCCGACGAGGACCAATGAAAGCGCAATGACGATCCCGCCCATCCAAATCACGATCTTGAGACGGATGCTTTCAGCGATCGCCTCCCGCATTTGGATAAGAATAAGATAGACGAGAACGCTTCCAAATAAAACGGTCGCAACAGGGCCGGGCGTTGCGGCTAGGAGCGGGATTCGCCATGCGGGGTCTGCCCATTCAAACCCCCACATGATGGCAACAGCGGCGACAACGCTCGCAATATATTGCCAGCGCTGTTCCCGCGGGGCAAGCCAGCTGATCGCCAGCGCGGATGCAATCAGGATCGAAAGTGAGGCGCTGAGCGTTCTCCCCAGAAACAAGGCAGACGCCATGACGCCAATCAAAAGAAGTGAGAATATGGATAACCTTAACCCCAGATCGCGGTTCCCTCGATAACTGACGAACAAACTTCCGGTGGTTGCCGCAATGGAAATGACGAACACCACCCTGGTGATATATATAATCGGACTTCCATCCAGCCGAAACGAGAAGTTTAGAAAATAAATGGAGAGCAGAACGAGGATGCCCGCGAGAGCCATCGTTCCCCATGTTTTTCCGCGCTCGACTTCCTTGTCCTGGGTTTTTGGATGTCTGAGATTCTCAAGCATTTTTTTCGCTCCTTGACCGGGTCTTCCCCGACCTCAGCCTGGCATTTGCTTCCCAAAATGTTTTCAGCGCCGACGGTTTATGGCTCATGACGTTCCCTGTCATTCGATTGCCCCAGGTTCGCCTTTACCCGCGCTGCGCCAACCGCAACCCCCAACTCGCGGATGGCGGTCTGGAGGGTCTCTTCTATCGAGACAGCGCGTTGGATCTTTTGTCCAATCGTATTCGCCATTGCTTCCAACTCCGCCCGGCGGCGCGATTCTTCGTATGCGCGCGCATTTTGCAGGGAGATGGCGACCTGCGACGCAATGGACACGAGAAGGTTCACATCATCTTCGTTCAACCCGTTGACGGTGTTTTGTTGCACATCCAGCACGCCCAATACCGTTTTGCCCAGCGATATCGGAACCGCCGCCTCAGACCGGGTATCGGGGAGCAGGGGATTGGACAGCCAGCCCTCTTCTTTGGAAACATCCGGAACAAGCACTGGCGCGTTCGTCTCGGCGGCGCGACCCACAAGACCGCGCCCCCTTGAGACTTTATGCCCGCGCGCCAGCAATGTGGCGCCCGCCTCGCCCGTGCCGCCTGCCATCACAAGGTCGCCTGTGGCTTCATCTGTGAAATAAATGTGGGCGTGGTAATAATTGAATGCCGACTGCGCCTCTTCGACCACATCCAGCGCCAGTTGGCGCGGGTTGGTGGCAACCGTCAGGCGGCGGGTCACTTCGATGGAGGTTTGCAGGGCTTTTGTGCGATCTGCCACGCGTTGTTCCAGCGAATCGATCAGGCTGCGCAGCTGACTGGTCATGTTATTGAAGGCGGCGGCAAGCGTCCCAATCTCATCCCGGGTGGATATGTTCACCTGCCGGGATAAATCCCCTTGTTGAATCGCATTCGCGGTTTCTGCCAGCGTTGTCAGGGGTTGCAAGGCGCGGTTGGTGAAGAGGGTCAGAATCAATCCCCCAACCGCCAGTACAAGCAGTAATGCTCCGCTGAAGTAAATGAAGGCGTTGGTTTGCGCCTGGAGTATCGCGGTGACATCGAATGCCGTCTCGACCGTTCCAATGATTTTATTTTCGAAATCGCGCAGGGGGAATGAGACGATGCTGTAGGTGCGTCCCTGTGAAACGACTGTGTTGATGGTTGTTTCGCCGTTTAGAACGCGTTCATAGGCTGAAACATCCGGCGAAATGCCTTCCCGGGTGGATGCCAGAATGAGCAGGTCGGGAGTCGGTCCTTCCTGAAGCGCCTCGATATCCTCCAGGGTTGCAAGCGACAGGGACTCCCGGGCGACGAGGATGCGCCAGTCATTGCCATAACTGGTTTTGAGATTATTTACGAAGGTCGTGTCAATGTTCAGACCAAATTCCACGCTCCCCACATGCCTCCCTTCATAAAAGACAGGCTCAATACCGCGCAAACCCAGACCGCCGCGCCCCATCTCCAGACCCGCAACGGGTTGTTGGGTTGCATTTACCTGTAATACAGTGAAACGGAAGGTGGAAAGGTCGTCTCCATAACTCTCAGTGTTGTGAAGGCGCAGGAAGGATGTGGCTGGCGGCAAATGGTATTGATATTGGGGGATGCCAAACTCTGCGTCAAGCGCAAGGTAGCCCGGCAGGGTCAGGTTCTGCAACGCCTGGCGGTCCCGTGTGCCAAACGCCTCTTGAATATCGGGGTTGGTCGCGGCTTGAAGGGCAAGCCCGATCGCAAAATCGCTCAAGCGCCTGATTTCCGTGTTAAAGGTTTGTTCTGCCTGCTGGCTGTTTCTTTGCGCCTGCGCCTCGTTTTCATTCCGGTCTGTGAGATAGGAATATAGAAAGAACCCGGTCAGGACGAGCAGGAAAATGAACAAAACCGGCAACAGAATCCTCACCGCCAGTCTTTGCGGACGGATTTCATTTCGGAGTTTGCCAAACGGATAATCCATGTTTGTGTTCCTTTCAATTGACGGCATGACTTCTATGCGGATACTGGTCTGTGGATTTATTTTGCCGTCATCCGATTTCATCAACCGGTGGCGCGTTCGCCTTCAACTGCCGACGGTTCAAGCATGACCATGGTGGGCTTTTGCCCGAGCGCGCGCCCAAGTTCGCGTGCTGCAACCTGCATGGCTTCTTCAATGGAATTTGTCGTTTGAATCTTTTGCGAGATCAGGTTGATGGCTTCCTGCTGTTCGGCGCGCTTGCGGTTGCTCTCTTCCAGCGCCCGGCGTTCGGTGATATCCTGGTTTGCGCCCCACCAGCGGGTGATGTTTCCGTTCTCGTCGCGTTCCACATTGATATTGACCGAGATGTAGCCAATCTCGCCGTCTGCAAAGATCATGCGATGTTCGAGATGTGTGGTGAATAGGCGGTCTTTGGCGTTCAGAACTTTTTGGATTTCTGTACCGACAAGTGCCCCATCCTCGGGGTGGACGAAAATCCTGGCATAATCTGCAGAGGATATTTTGTACCCACCCACTTGTTCAGCCGTTGTTCGGAAGATCGAATAGAATTCGTCCGTGAAGATAAAAAGGTCGTTCTTAAAGTCATATTCCCAGTTGCCGAGGCGGGCGATTTTCAGAGCCTCGGTCAGGAGGGTTTCGTTGCGTTTGATCTCTGCATATGTCCTTGCATTCTGGAGAGCAACTGCAACCTGGTTTGCAATGGATTGGAGCATATCGGCATCCTGATTGCCCAGGCTTCCAGAAACATTGTTCTGAACATCCAGTACGCCCAGTACCTGCTCACCTGCAGAAATGGGAACCGCGACTTCGGATTTGGTCTCAGGGAGAAGTGGATTGGGAACCCAATCGGGGGCTTGTGAAGTATCAGGGACAAGCACAATCGTGTTTGTTTCCGCTGCGCGACCCACCAGGCCTTTCCCTTTGGCAAGTTTATGCCCGTTTGCAAGCATGGTTACCCCTGCCTCGCCTGTTCCGCCCGCCATGATCAATTCGCCTGTGGCATTGTCCAATAAATAAATGTGGACATGGTAATACTGGAATGCCGATTGAACCTGCTCCACCACCTCTTTTACCAGTTGTTTCTGGTCGAGAATGGTCGAAAGGCGGCGGCTGACTTCAGCGGATGTTGCCAATGCCTTGGTACGGTCAGAGACGAGCTGTTCAAGATTTCCTATTAACCCGCTCAATTTAGATGTCATGGAATTGAAGGTGGAAGCCAAAATGCCAATTTCGTCTGAGGCTTGCACCTCCACGCGAATGGACAGGTTACCCGCCGATACTTCTTCGGCGGTACGGGTCAATTTTTCCAGCGGCGCTGAAATGGTGCGTCCAATATTGGCAGATAGGAACGTAGCCGTTATCACGACAATGGTCATCAGACTGAGTCCGATATTCAAAGCTCGGTTTGCTGCTGCAAATGCATCCGCTTCAGCGATATGACTGGCAACAAACCAACGGGGTTGGGTTTCGTTTGGCAATACGATGGGCGTATAAGAAAATATCTGTTTGTCTTGTGCGCTTGTATTGCTTTGGCCGGAAACAATCATAGGGGCAAGTTCCGGGTAATCCTGGAATACAGTGATTTCAGTTCCCAGGTCCCGTCCCCAGCGCTTCGATTCCTCCGGATGGTATAGATAATACCCATCTGAATCCACAAGAAAGGTTGTGATTACATTATCTGTCCCCAAAGGCGTCAGAAAATTCTCCGCCAAGATGTTCGTTATGACAATGCCGCGCAGTTTATTGCTCCGGTATACAGGTGTTGCATAACGGATGACGGGTTTGTGAGGTATCTCGATCTGTCCCTGTTCCACATTCAAGTCAAGCGCCGAAACAAAAATCTCGTCAAGATCTAGTCCAATGCTGTTTGTAAAATAACCGCGATCCGATTTATTTTGCAATTCGTTTTCAGGAACGATGGTCGAAATTCCTTCGCGCGAGGTGTTTACTCGCACAATTTCCTGTCCGGTCGCATCAATGAAGCGCACTTGATCGTAAATCAATCGCGCCTGGGCAAAAGCGTAAAAATCGTCTTGCAGCGCTGCGCGGGCATTGCCAGCCGAGACAGGGTTGCCCGTCTCGGCTGCAAGCAGGTAATTCGACAGAATGCTGGAGCGGCTGAGATACAGCACATCCGCTTCAGCGTCGAGCAGGAATTTCTCTATCGAATCCGCGTCGGCGGCGTTATCGCTGCTCAAACGCCCAATTGCTTCATTCGAAAGGTTTTCGTAAATTGTATATAAAAGGTAGCCGCCGGTTATTGCAATGCTAAGAACACTCACGCTAAGAATCGCCACTAAAAATTTATTTTGTACTTTATAGGTTTTGAAACGTGACCAGATCAGAAAAATATTGACCAGCACCACAATGCCTGCAAGGATCTGTTGAGGCAGGCTGAATTCGGGCGGGGCAGGTAATCGGAATGGAGCCTGAATCAGGTCTACCAGGGCTGTTGCAACTGCCGCCGCAATGCCAACTTGCGCCGCGCGTCTCCATTGCGAAGATGGAAGAGACTGGTATGAGATCACGTAAAACAGGGAGATGGTGATGACTGACTGGATTAGCCCGATATTTATGAAGAAGAGGGAGGTTATGAACAAGATTGCGGTCAGACCGCCCAGCAGCCACCAGCTTCCGCGAATGATTTGCCCGCGCTGAATCAGGATAATGTTGTAAATTGAAATTCCCAGTAAAACTACGGTGGATACGCCTCGCGCGATAAATTGCCATGCCCCGGTTTGCAAACCGAGCCGGAAAGACAAAACAACATTGAAAAGAACCGCTGCTGTTATAACTCCCGCGACGATTAATACGGGACGACTCTCAGCGGGGGATGGTTTAGAGTTCATAGCCTATCCTTTCGGCTGCTTGCGCCATCTTTGCCAAGACAAAAAAGCCAATGTTCATGACACACTCCCTTCGTTTCGGAAGACCGGTAGAATCACGCCAAACACCGAACCTTTTCCCTCTTCGCTTTCCACGCTCACCTGACCATTGTGCGTTTCGACAATGGATTTGACGATTGCCAGCCCCAGCCCGTTGCCGTCCACTTCAACGGCTTTCCCGGTGCGGACCCGATAAAAACGATCAAAAATAAAGGGCAGGTCCGCAGCCGGGATGCCATACCCGTTGTCTACAACCTGGATGAAAACATTATCCGTTTCCTGGCGGGCGTTCAATTGGATGCGCCCGCCAGCGGGTGTGTACTTGATCGCATTGCCGAGCAGGTTGCGGAAGACCTGTCTCAACTGCAGCGGATCGCCCTGAACGCGGACCGCCCGGTCGAAGGTTTCGGAAACCAGCGCCTGTTGCTTCACCGTCGCCTGGGGTTTGAACTCCGCCATTACTTCGTCGAGCAGGGGCTTCAAATCCACCGCTTCATGCTTGTTTGAGGCTTGCAGGTCGATCTGCGCGAGCGACATCATGTTCTGGACCAACCCGCCCATGTTCTTGACGGAATGCAGGATGCGCTCGACGAATTCCTTCTGCTCCGCGCTTAACGAATCGGAGTGGCTGAGCAGTTGGGCAAACCCGCCAATGGATGTAAGCGGATTCTTCAAATCATGCGAAGCCGTGGCGATGAATTCATTCTTGATGCGGTCAAGGTCCTTGAATCGGCTGACATCGTGCAGGATGGCCGCCATCCCACCTTCTTCGATCGGCGCAAGGTAGACGGTGAACGTGCGACCATCGTGCCAGAGGATATCGCGCGAAAAGGGCATACTCGCTCCCTGCGCTTCGTGAACAGCCTGCGCCAGAGATTCATATCCACGTTCTTCGGGCAGGGTCTGGTCAATTTTGATGGACGAAGAGTTGAGCAGCCTTTCCCCGGCAGGGTTCAACAGGGTTAACCTTCCCTGTTCGTCGAACAACAGAATGGCTTCCGAAGCGTGCCGCAGGATCGCGGAAAGTTTTTTACGCTCCTGAGCCGCCGCGGAATATAGCCGCCCGTTCTCAATGGCAATCGAAGCCTGGCTGGCAATCGCCTGCAAGAGCAAAAGATGTTCAGCCGAAAAATAATCATGGGTTTCATGCGCCAGCACAATCAGCCCCAACAGCGCGGCGCGCCCGAACAAAGGCGCCACCAGAATGGAACGCGCCGTGCTGGACGGGCTCGCCAGCCATAGTGGGTCATGGACCGGGTCTTCGATCACCAGACCCTGACGCGCCGCCTGAACCTGCCGGATCAATTTATCGGGCGGGGTTAAATCCTCGCCAATTCCTGAGAGATTCAAAAAGACCTCGAACTTTTCGCGCAACCTGCCTGTTCCTTCATCCAGCATGAACATACTGCCCTGAAATGCGCCGAGCGTTTCAGCGGTGCGTTTCAAAAGCACATTCGCAAGGTCTTTGAGGTCGAGCCGGGCGCTGAGCTGTTTGCCGATCTCCGGCAACAGGTTCAATTCGCGGTTGCGGCGGCGAATGATATCCTCGGCTTCTTTCACGCGCAGTTTCGTGCGGATGCGCGCCATCAACTCATGCCGGTCGAAGGGTTTGGTGATGTAATCGTCCGCGCCGAGGTTCAAACCCGATTGAATGTCCGCCGGGTCGAGCCGCGCCGCGGTAA
>DAOTXI010000402.1:0-1677 GCA_034435475.1 Anaerolineales bacterium | reverse complement strand
ATCTCCTTTGCTTTTCCTTGAAAAAACACCTTCATGCCAAACATGGCAATGAAATACTGAAACAAGAACCCTGTCCAACTTTGCTATTCACGCTCACCTGTCCGCCATGCGCCTCCACAATGGATTTGACGATTGCCAGTCCCAGCCCATTGCCTTCCACTTCAGCGGCTTTCCCGGTGCGTACCCGATAAAAACGATTAAAAATAAATGGCAGGTCCGCAGCCGGGATGCCATAGCCATTATCTTCTACATGGATCAATACCTGCTCCGCCTCAACCTTCGCCCGCGCCTGAATACGCCCGCCCTGAGGCGTGTACTTGATCGCATTTCCAATCAAGTTGCGAAAGACCTGCCGCAACTGCAGCGGATCGCCCTGAACGAGTACCGCCCGGTCGAAGGTTTCGGAAACCAGTTCCTGTTGTTTTACCGCCGCCTGGGGGGTGAACTCCGCCAGTACTTCCTCGATCAGGGGCTTCAAATCCACCGCGTTATGTGTGTTTGCGGCTTGCAGGTCAATCTGCGCCAGCGACATCATGTTCTGGACCAACTCGTCCATATTCTTGACGGAGTGCAGGATGCGCTCGACGAATTCCATCTGCGCCGCGCTCAACGAATCGGAGTGGCGGAGCAGTTGCGCGAACCCGCCAATGGATGTAAGCGGATTCTTGAGGTCATGCGAGGCCGTGGCAATGAATTCATTCTTGATGCGGTCGAGGTCCTTGAAACGGCTGACGTCGTGCAGGATGGCAACCATCCCGCCTTCTTCCATTGGGGCAAGGTAGACGGTGAACGCGCGCCCATCGTGCCAGAGGATATCGCGGGAAAGGGGCATGGCTGCGCCGCGCGCCTCATTGACCGCTCTCGCCAAAGGCTCGTAACTGCGTTCTTCAGGCAGGGGCTGCTCGAGCTTGATCGGCGTTGAATTTAGAAGCCGCTCCCCGGCGGGATTGAGCAGAGTCAACCTTCCCCGCTCATCGAATAACAAAATGGCTTCCGAAGCATGTCGCAGTATCGCGGAAAGTTTTTTGCGTTCCTGCGCCGCCGCGGAAGAAAGCCTCCCGTTCTCAATGGCAATCGAAGCCTGGCTGGCAATCGCCTGCAAGAGCAAAAGATGTTCAGCCGAAAAATAAGCATGGGTTTCATGCGCCAGCACAATCAGCCCCAGCAGCGCGGCGCGCCCGAACAAAGGCGCCACCAGGATCGAACGCGCCGTGCTGGACGGGCTCGCCAACCATAGTGGGTCATGGACCGGGTCTTCAATCACCAGCCCCTGACGCGCCGCTTGAATTTGCCGGATCAATTTATCGGGTGGGGTTAAATCCTCGCCAATCCCTGAGGGATTTAAAAAGACCTCGAACTTTTCACGCACCTTTCCTGTATCTTCGTCAAGCGCGAACATACTGCCCTGAAATGCGCCGAGCGTTTCGGCGGTGCGTTTCAAAAGGACATTCGCAAGGTCTTTGATGTCGAGCAACGCGCTGAGTTGTTTGCCAATCTCCGGTAACAGGTTCAACTCGCGGTTGCGGCGGCGGATGACATCTTCCGCTTCTTTCACGCGCAGTTTCGTGCGGATGCGCGCCATCAACTCATGCCGGTCGAAGGGTTTGGTGATGTAATCGTCCGCGCCGAGGTTCAAACCCGATTGAATGTCCGCCGGGTCGAGCCGCGCCGCGGTAA
>DAOTXI010000401.1:0-13681 GCA_034435475.1 Anaerolineales bacterium | reverse complement strand
TAGTTCCCGCGGTATCATCCGGAGGTGATGCCTTCGTTTGCCAGTTGTTCGATCCATGCCGCAGTGGAGAGGCTGGCGGGAACATCGGCAAACATGGTTCCAGTCGCGGGGGGAGGCGTATAGGCGGAGCCGTTAATGCCGCGCAGGAGGAAGACCGCCATCTGCGCGCGAGTTACCGTGTTGTTGGGGCAGAAGTTGAGGGGAGATGCGCTACATCCACCAGTGATGCCGGAGGAATACAGGCTTTCGATATATGGGAATGCCCAGTAGGAATACGTGACATCCGCGAAGGTTTCATTGATGAACGACCAAAGTTCGGTCCCCGCGCCGTCGTGACCATCTGCCCCGAAGAAGAGTTTGTTATTGAAGACGGTCATATACTCTGGGAAGGAACCTACATCGCCGGGAAAGAGGTCGTAAACAACAGCGGGCGGATTCACTCCGTCATATACCCATAATTCGTATTGGTAGGAGGCATCTCCGGCTGAAAAGTATAGTTTGCCGTTGTACGCCTCAATGTGTTTGGGATAGGCATTGCCTGTTCCAGCGTTCAGGTCTACCGCAAGACCTGGCGGGTTGATGCCGTCGTACTTCCAGAGTTCAAACCCTTCAGCGGGGCTATAGCCCTGATAATAGAGCGCATTATTGAATACGGTCAAGCTTTTCGGGTACGAGCCGCCAACTCCGCTGACGCTATCGGCAACCAGGCTGGGTGGGTTGACACCGTCGTATTTCCAAAGTTCGCCGCCTGCGCCATTGTTGTCGTTGGCTTGGAAGTACAGGGTGTTATTGAATACGGCCCACCCGGTGCCGGTTACGCCGGAGCCGGTACCAACTCGAATATCCGCCACGAGGCTGGGCGGGTTGACGCCGTCGTATTTCCACAATTCGCTTCCCGTAGCGCTGGTATAGGCGGAGAAGTAAATTGCATTGTTGAATACGGTCAAAGATGAAGGAGAGGAACTGCCGGAGCCGCTGTTAATATCGGCTACGCGCGAAGGCGGGTTGACCCCGTCGTATTGCCATAACTCCTGCCCGGCGCCATCGCCGCCATTGGCGCTGAAGTATAGAAGATTGTTAAAAACGACCGGATCGCGGAAGTCGGAGTCGTGGTAACCGGGGTAGATATCCGCCACCAGGCTGGGCGGGTTTGCGCCGTCGAACACCCGTAGTTCTTTGCCGACATTATCATTGCCGAGGGAAGTGAAGTAGAGTTTGTTGTTGAACTGTACCAGATACGCCGGGTACGAATCATTGCCTTCCTTGTTGATATCTGCCGTCATCACCGGTGCGTTTACGCCATCATAAGACCAAAGTTCCTGCCCGGCATCATTACAGCCATCCGCGCCGAAGAAAAGCGTGTTGTTGAACACAGTCATATATTCAGGGTAGGAGTCGCCGCTGGGACATAGCGTGGCAGATTGAACTGGTGGGTTTGCGCCATCGTGCTCCCAAAGCTGCACTCCATTGTTGCCGTCATCGGCGGCAAAGTAGATTTTATTGTTGAAAGCGGTAATATATTCAACATAAGCGTCGGCGCTGCCGGGGTAAATATCCGCTACAAGGGTGGCGGGGTTGACACCATCGGTTTTCCACAATTCCAACCCGCTGGTTCCATTGGTGGCGCTGAAATAGATGAAACCATTCAGGTGGGCAAAATGCCCGGGGTCCGAGTCGCCGCTTGAATTAATATTGCTGACGCGCACCGGCGCGTTAACGCCGTTGTAACGCCAGATTTCACGCCCGGCGCCGTCATTGCCATCGGCGGCAAAGAAGAGGAAATTGGCGGATGCAATCAGGTCGCTGGGATTCGAACCGTCTGCCCCGGCATAAAGGTCAACTGCGCGCGAAGGCGGGTTGACGCCATCGTATTTCCATAATTCCTGACCTGCGCCATCCCCGCCATCGGCATTGAAATAGAGGATGTTGTTAAATACCGCAAGGTGATCTGGCGAAGAGTCGCAGGTTCCCGCGCAGATATCCGCCACGAGGCTGGGCGGGTTTACGCCGTCATACTTCCATAGCTCATATCCCTGGCTGTCGCTTCCGTATGCGCCAAAATACAGCGCATTATTGAAAACAGCCAACGCCATGGGGTATGAACCCTGTTTGCCGGGATAAATATCTGCCGCCAGGCTGGGCGGGTTGATACCGTCGTACACATAAAGTTCATAATCGTAGGCGCTGTCGCCGTAGGCATTGAAGTATAGTTTTCCATTGAATTCCACCATGTAAGATGGATTTGAACTACTGGGTCCATAGGTTCCCGTGACGATATCCGCCTCTCGTTGGAAAGTTGCGGAGGCCTGACCCAACCCGGCAGGAAATGCAAGCATAGACATGGCAAACAGCACAGACACTGCAATGCGAATTATGTTTTTCATATTTCTTTACTCCTTGTATTTGAATAACGACAAAAAATGAATAACCTC
Organism: Anaerolineales bacterium; assembly: GCA_034435475.1. GTDB lineage: Bacteria > Chloroflexota > Anaerolineae > Anaerolineales > Villigracilaceae > Villigracilis. Next base: position 11,249 of record DAOTXI010000401.1, on the reverse strand, counting down.
ACTAAGAGAGCGTCTGAAACCTGCTGCGGAAGCGGCGTTCTCGAACGTCGCCCCTGCGCTAGAGAGCGCGGAATACGCGCCGTAGTTTACGAAAACCGACTTTTCAGATACTTTCTAAGCATCCAATATCAGCCTGCGCCTTCTTCTGATGAGAGACCTTGTTCATTCAAGAAACACACAAACTTCTCGATATTTTGAAACCCAATGACTTCCTTCGTGTGCGGGTTTTCGACCTGAATTCGCCAGGGGGTTTGTTCATCCTCGCGCCAGATGCGCAGCAGATAGGAATGATAGCGGCGCGCAGAAGCCCCCGTTGCCTGCGTGCTATAATTCAAGCGTTATTCAGTTGATTTTTGTTTTTTTAATGCCATAAGATTGTCGTCGAAAGTTGTGAACCTCTTCACATCATTCAAAAAATAAACAACGATTTCAGAAACTATACCCACAAACCGCTTAGAAAACGCTCAGAACATGCCGCAATTAGAACTAACGCTCCTGGGTGGGGCGCTCATTGAAAAAGAAAAGAAACAAATAGGTGGGTTTCCTTCTCGCGCCGCCGAAGCCCTTTTTATCTACCTCGCCTGCCAGCAAAAACCCGTCACCCGCGAAAAACTCGCCGAACTGCTCTGGGCAGACCGTTCTCCCACCCAATCGCTCACCAACCTGCGCACCATCCTTACCGCCCTGCGCCGCGAACTTGATGAGCATCTCATCATCACCCACGACACGCTCGCTTTCAACCCCGAATCCAACGCGCTCATTGACATCTTTGAATTTGAGCGCGGACTTAAAGGATTGGGATTCCCAGACCGCTCTTCCCCCTTAACCTCAACAGAACTGGAAACCCTGCGCCTCACCCTTGACCTGTACCGGGGTGACTTTCTCGACGGCTTTCACCTGCGCGACGGCTTGGGCTTCGAAGAATGGAGCATCCTCGAGCGCGAGCGTCTCAAACGCTTAGCCCGCGATGGATTCCGCGCCTATACCCATGCCTGCCTCGCAGGCGGACTCTACGCCCAGGGTTTAACCTCCGCCTCAAGCTGGCTGCGCCTCGACCCCTACGACGAAGAAGCCTGCCGCGCCCAAATGTGGCTGTTCATGCGCACCAGTCAGCGGACTGCCGCACTGCAAACCTACCAGACTCTCAAGAAAAAATTAGCCGATGAGTTAAACGTCCCGCCTGCCTCGGCCACCACAGAGTTGTATCGCCGCTTCCAAACCATCGAAGTTCCGCCCGCGATTCATTTACCGGCTTACGTTACAGAATTTGTAGGGCGCGAGGAAGAGATCGCGGAGATGGAGGAAAAACTGTCCATGCCGGGAACCCGCCTGATGACAGTAACAGGCGCGGGCGGTATGGGCAAGACCCGGTTAAGTGTTGAGGCGGCGCGTCTTCTTGCTTCAAAACGTCCCGGCGGATTTTTGCACGGTATCCATTTCATCCCGCTGGAGATGTCCTCTTCTTCTGATGAAATGATCGCGCGTATTGCAGAGGGCATCGGCTTTTCATTTCATGGTTCCGATTCGCCGAACGCCCAATTGCTCGAGCATTTGCGCGAACAAGAGATGCTTTTGCTGTTGGATAACTTTGAGCAACTGCTGGGTGAGGGCAATGACGCGCTTGCCTTTATCGTGGGAGTCTTGCGAAACGCACCGGCTGTGAAGCTATTGATCACATCGCGTGAACGCTTGAACTTATATGAAGAGACCGTGTTCGACCTCGCCGGATTGGATGTTCCTGCGGCAGACTCAAGCCAGCCGGAGGACTCTGGCGCGGCGATGTTGTTTTTGCAAAACGCCCAGCGTGTGAGGCGCGATTTTGTATTGTCTTCTGTTACTTTGCCCGATGTTTTGCGCATTTGTCAATTGGTGGATGGCGCGCCGCTTGCGATTGAGTTGGCATCTGCCTGGGTGCGGCATTTCGCGCCAGCGCAGATTGTGTCCCAAATTCAAAGCGACCTCGATTTTTTGCAAAGCCCATTTTCCAACGCCCCAGCCGGGCACCGTAGTTTGCGCGCGGTGTTCGAGCGTTCGTGGCTGCTGCTGGAGCCGCAGGAACAAAACGCCTTTGCGCTGCTCTCGATCTTTCGCGGCGGGTTTACGCCAGAAGCTGCCGATGCCTTGCTGGGTGAGCCTGCACAACCTTTGCTGGTTGACCTGACCGATCAATCTTTGTTACAGCGCAATGCCGATGGTCGCTATGATATTCACCCGCTCTTGAAGCAATATACTTTTGAGAAGTTATCTTCCCAACAGGAATGGCTGAAAAACGCTTCGGCGCGGCATACATCGTTTTACCTGACCTTCCTAACCAGGCAAGGCGATGGTGAGTCGCCGCAGGAACGCGCCGCCATTCGACCTGAGTTGGATAACATCCGCCTCGCCTGGGAGTCTGCGGCGCGTGAAGATCGCATCAGTGAGCTTGAACAGACGGCTGGAACGCTGCATGGATTCTTCAGCATACAAAGCTGGTTTGAAGAAGGCGCGGCGCTTTTTCAACACATTTTGACTTTGATCGAAACGTCATCTCATGCCAATGCAGACGGCTTACGCTGTGACCTGCTGGGGCGCAACGCCCGAATGCATATTCAGATCGGTCAATTGGAAAAAGCCCGCTCTGACCTGAAACAAGCCCAAATCTACCTCGAAGGCATGAATGATCCCTCCCGCCGCGCGCGTGTGTTGGATTCGCTTGCCATCAATAGTTATTACGCGGGCGATTATCCGCAAGCCACGGCGCTGGCATTGGAGAGCCTGGCGCTTTCTGATTCCATGAACAATGCCGACGGAGCCGCCTTCTCGTTAAACTTCCTCGGCAGCTGCGCCAAGGCGGCGGGTGATTTTGCGAAATCGCATGAATACTTTGAGCGCGCTGTATCCGCTTATCGCGCCATGAAGGACGAGATCGGTGCGGCCATGGTGATGAATAATTTGGGGAATCTTTCGCAGGCGCAAGGCGATTTGCAGGCGGCGCAAACGTATTATGTAGATGCCAGCGTCATTCTCAAGGCACAAGATCATGCTCACGGCGCGGCGACGACGTTAACCAATGCGGGCAAACTCGCGCTCAAACGAGGTCAACTGGATGAGGCGCGGACATTGCTTGAAGAAGGCTTGTCTATGAAGCGCCGCATCAACGACAAACGCGGCGAAGCGGTGGCATTGGCAGGCTTGGGCGATATTGCGCTTGCCGCGAATGCTTTGGAAGACAGCCAAACCCACCTGCGCCAGGCATTGGAATTGGCGGCTCATACCAGCGACGCGCAACTGGCGCTCGATATTCTGACGGCAATTGCGGCGCTTACGGCAAAACAGAATCGCGCCGAATTCACCGGGCGGCTGTTGGGGTATGTGCTTGAGCACCCTGGTTTGGCAGAGGAGACCCGTCAACGGGCAGTGGTGTTGAAATCCAATGCGACCTCTGATCCAGAGGAGGGTTGGAAGCATCAGGACCTGATGGATGATGTGCTTCCGGCGGTATTATCCGAGATGGCATAAAAACAGCAGCCTCGATTTCAAGGCTGCTGTTTCATCATTGGACATTATCCGAAATAACCGTCCCAAAGGTTTTTTCGAATTATTCTCAAGGCAAAGCCGCAGCCTTCGGGACGTTTTTCTATTACGGATAAAATCCATTGACTTACGGTAAATTGAATGTTCTCACCAAGAATACGGCCATCTGCGCTCGTGTGACAGGATTACCGGGGCAATAGTTACCGCCTCCGCAGCCAGCGGTAATGCCTTCAGTCACAAGTTGCTCGATCCAGGCATCTGCGAACGAGCCGAGCGGCACATCGGTGAACGCGGTTCCAGTCGCGGCGGGAGGCGTGTACATGGAAGTGTATTTGGCGCGCAGGAGGAAGATCGCCATCTGTCCGCGAGTCACAGAGGAGTTGGGGCAATAGTTACCGCCGCCGCAGCCGGAGGTGATGCCTTCGTTCGCCAACTGCTCGATCCATGCCGCGGCAGACAGACTTGCGGGAACGTCGGTAAACATGGTTCCAGTCGCCGCTGGGGGCATGTAGCCCGATCCGTGAATGCCTCTCAATAAGAAGATTGCCATTTGCGCGCGTGTGACAGTGGCATCAGGGCAATAGATGATCGGATTGTTGCCGCAGCCGCCTGTGATCCCGGAGGCATACAGGCTTTCGATATAGGGCAGTGTCCAGTGGGTGGCTGATACATCGGCGAAAGTGTATTGTTTAGCTACTTTCCAGTATTCCAATAAGTTGCGCAATGCTTCCGGTGGGTTGGTGGGGGAGGCGTTTCCGGCCTGGTCGAATTCGTTAATGCCATGGCAGGAGGTGCATACCCGAACTTCTCCCGGTTGGAATGTGACCCAATACCGTTCGCGCACGATTCCGCTTCCATTTTGATCTGTAAGCTGCCATGTCATGGCCCGTTGGGTGGGGACAAAGATGGCAAAGGAGCCGTCGGTTGCGAGGGGCGTTGACCCAGCGGGACCGCTTTGAGCCGGGTTAGACGCCGTAGCGATAGTGTCGTGCATTTGCTGGGCAAGCACGCGCCTGCCCGGCCTTGGCGTTGTGGAACAACAGCCGGTAAATCCACGTAACTGGTCGGATTGGAAAAACTGCATGAAGCTGATGTCGTAGACGATTCCGTCGGTTCCTGTTGTTTGCACTCCATTTGGAACGTGCAAATTGAACGGCTGTTGCCTGTCGTTATCGTCACGAGTGGTGACGTTTCTTCCAACCACAAGCGCTAGTTTTCTGTCTTCTAGCCAGGCAATAAATTCGCCCAAATCTACGCCGGTTTCTGTGAAGATTTGCTGTTCGGGTGCGCCCAAATTCCAGGCGGGCGCGCCGGGAATCGGGCGCGGGCGCACTTCCACAGGGCTGAGTTCCCACATGACGCCGGAATAGGTGGTTGTGTTATTTGGATCCCAGTAACTGATCGTCTTGGTAATTCCGGGAGTGAGAAATTGATCTGACGCATAATACCCGTTTCCGCCGAAGGTCAGAGATTTGAGGCGGAAGGCGTAGTTTGAATTAAAACCGCTGCCGCTGTCTTCTCCCTGGTATGGCGAGTGAACGGCGACAAGCGTCCCATTGGAAAGGATGAGAGGCTCGCGATAACGGCCCGAATGGTTGGTTGTGGACACTGTGCTGTAGGTGTCGGGGTGGGTTAGATAGTCCACTGTGACATGATCGGCATTCACGCCGAGCGGCGCATTGATGCGAATGATATTGCCGCTGGCGTGAGTGCCGAATTCGGGGCTGTAAATGCCTATGTAGGTGCCGGGATTGTTTGGGTATTCCTTGATTTGAAAGACGCCCGTATTGACAGGATTCACGTTATCCTGCCCGCCGTACTGCCCGTTATAGCCCACAATATCAGGATCGTCGGTAATGGCTTTTTCGACATAACTTGTCAATTCATGGCGTCCGATGTGGCTGATGATTTCGCCTTCGGTGCCGTCCTGATTAATGGTCCAGGGAAAGAAACGATTCATGGGGTGTCCCGTCAGATTTGTCCCGTTCAACAGATCGGTCCGGCAGGGGCGCGGCTCGGGGAAAACTTCTGCGCGGTTGTATAAATTGTAGGAGGTGGAGGTTTCGCTTGAATAGTTGAAAGTCCCGTTTTTAAAGTTTCCGCAGTTGGTGCTGCCCGGGTTGTAATATTCCTGGTCGGCGTCGGCAAGTTGATCTCGCTGGAGATGATCCCATTGGGTGAAGACAACCCTTCCGTATGAATCAATAATGGGGGTAAAGTCGCCGGAAGGCGCGTGATTGAGCAATATTAAATCTCCGGTGTCGGGGTCAAGACTCCATAAACCGGATACCGTGGGCGCCATTTCGTATTCGTCGAGTTGGGGGTAGAGCAGCAGGGAGCCGTTACGCGGCCTGTCCGAGGTGAAGATGATACGATCATCCGTCCCATAAATGGGGCTGATGTTGTTGAAATTCTGCGGTTGGTTTGGTACTTTGGTAATGACCGGCGTATCGTTCTGTCCCAATCCAGTAATTTCATAGATCTGCCAGTAATAGCTTTCGATCTGGTAGCGGGATGTCGGCGCGCCAATTACCATGCTGAAGAGCGCCTTGGTGCCATCCCAATGAACGCTGGGATCGCGGACGGCAATTGCCTGGTCGCCGGTGACGAACCCACTGCCGCCGTAGCCCGCCGCAGCGGTTAAATTCTTGAGCGTGCCGTTGGTGTATAGGATGTACAAATCGCCCCCGCGCCCGGTAAGCGACAGGTTGCCTTGATGATTTCCAAAAGTTGAGGCGATGGTTGTGAATCCTTCTGCAATAGGAACCTGGGTGACAAAAAGAATTGGGTAAGGGAGGGAAACTGCGTTCATGCCTTGCGCTGGTGCGCTGGCAGTGTTAAAGACAAGCATGAGACACATACCCAGGGCAAGAAACAGGTGAGATTTACTTGTTTTGACGGGCATACACTGGCTCCTTTTTCTGTTATTCCTTCAAAACCAGGCAGGGTTGGTTTTCGGTGGAACTGCCCGCAGGTTTTTTTATTTCAACTACAGATCTTCCAATTGTAGCCGGCACAGACTGTTTTGTGCGTGAGTCTGTTTCAAAGGGCGCGCTGGATGTTTGCAGTAAAACTGCTTTCTTCTGAAACGAAACACACCCAACTCATTATTTTGACTATGGCAAAGGCAGGTTGAATGTTCGCGCCAGGAAGACCGCCATCTGCGCTCGATTGACAACGGCGCTCGGACAGTAGTTCCCGCCACCGCAGCCGGAGGTGATGCCTTCGGCTGCGAGCTGCTCGATCCAGGCATCGGCAAAGGAGCCGAGCGGAATATCGTTGAATATAGTCCCACTCGCGGCAGGTGGCATGTATGCCGATCCGTATTTTGCCCGCAAGAGGAAAATTGCCATTTGGGCGCGGGTGATTGATTTGTCGGGACAGTAATTATCGGCATCACAGCCGCTGGTGATACCTTCGGTAAATAATTGCTCGATCCAGTCGCTGGCAAAAGAATCAAGGGGGATGTCATCGAAAACAGTCCCGGTTGCTGAAGGAGGCGTGTAACCCGCGCCGTGAATGCCTCTCAGGAGAAAGATTGCCATTTCTGCCCGCTTGACGGAGCGTTCGGGGCAATATGCCAAGGGATTGGCGGAACAACCGCTAGTGATGCCGGAGTTGTACAGGCTTTCGATGTATTCCCACGCCCAATGAGAATGGGAAACATCGGCAAATCTGGATGCGGAAATATGGTAGATCGTCCCTGCGCCATAGGATGCCACGTATAACTCGCCCGCCTCATCCTCGCCAAAAGCGGAGATCAAGTAATCGGTATCAGCTGCCAGATTCGAGGTCCAGATAGAACCGCTGGGAGCAGCGGCCCAAATATTTCCTGTACAAAAGTCGCCATACAAATATGTTCCGTACAATAGCGGGAATTGCGTTCCGCGATATACAAACCCGCCGGTAACTGAACATCCATTACTGTCATTTGGTTGGTGGGCGTATTCGATTTGTGGATTGGTGGAAACCCCGAAATTGTCGCAGTCGCGCCCGGTATCGTATATGTGATTGGCTTCCAGGCAGGGCCAGTTGTAATTTTCGCCGCCGGGGCTCGATGCCGGTTGGATATTGACCTCCTCCCACTCGTTTTGACCCACATCTGCGATAAATAGATCACCGGTGAGCCTGTCGAAAGAGAAACGCCAGGGGTTGCGCAACCCGAATGCCCAAATTTCATCCCTGACATTTGGATTGGCGATGAAGGGGTTGCCTGGGGGGATTCCATAAGGGGAACCGCTATCCACATCGATGCGCAGCATTTTTCCCAGCAGGGAATCCGGGTCTTGCGCCTGGTTGAATGGATCGCCTCCTCCTCCGCCATCACCCATGCCAATATAGAGGTAGCCATCCGGTCCGAAGCGGAGTTGCCCGCCGTTGTGGTTGACAGCAGGCTGGTCGATGGTGAGCAGGATGACGCCGCTGGAATTGTCCGCGATATTCGGGTCTGTGCTGACCTGGTAGCGGGCGATGGCAGTTTGCAATTGACCGTTGTTGGTGCGGGTGTAATTCACGAAGAAGTAGCCGTTGGTTTCGTAATTTGGATGAAAGGCAATTCCGAGCAAGCCGCTCTCTCCGCCCGATGTGATGATCGAGGATAGGTCGAGAAATGGCACGGGGAGAATCTGCGCGCCATCGTGAATGAGAACCTGACCACCCTGTTCAATTATGAAGAGCCGCCCTGTGCCGTCGCCTGCGTGTGTGATTTCCACAGGCTTGGATAAACCGGAAGCGATTTGTTCGAACCCCAGAAAGACCTGTGGGGCGCCGGTTTGCGGTGCAGATATTTCGGATGCATGGACGGGTTGTGAGCCGACCAGGATCAATAGGGTGAGTATGATTGCGGGCAAACGATAAGGCATGGTATGCTCCATTTGGCTTGTACGATTATCATGAAGTTTATTTCCTCAATACGGATTTAGGAATAGTACTCATGTCGTTGAAATTAACGGTTTCGTGGGTTGAGACTTGGGAGGAAATACAAAACAGCCTTTGAATTGACTCCAGAGGCTGTTTTGTATGGCAATTTTATGATTACGGCAGACCGAACGCCCTCACCAAAAACACCGCCATGGAGGCGCGGGTGACGGGGTTGTTGGGACAGAAGTTCCCGCCGCTACAACCGGAGGTGATGCCTTCGTTTGCCAATTGCTCGATCCATGCCGCGGTGGACAGACTGGCGGGAATATCGGTAAACATGGTCCCGGTTGCGGGGGGAGGCGTGTAAGCGGAGCCATGCTCGGCGCGCAGGAGGAAGATCGCCATTTGAGCGCGGGTGACGGAGTTGTTGGGGCAGTAATTCCCGCCGCCGCAGCCGGAGGTGATGCCTTCGTTCGCCAGTTGCTCGATCCACGCCGAGGTGGACAAACTGGCGGGAACGTCGGCAAACATGGTTCCAGTTGCGGGGGGAGGTGTGTAACCTGATCCGTGAATACCTCTCAGAAGGAAGACCGCCATCTGTGCGCGAGTCACGGAATTATTGGGGCAAAAATTTAGCGGGGTTGTGGAACATCCGCCAGTGATGCCTGCTTCGTAGAGGCTTTCAATGTATTGCCATGCCCAATGGTTATCGGGCACATCCTTGAACGTCCACGGAGTTAATTCTGACGTGTCAACGGCTTCAAAATCTGATCCGGTGACAACATCCAATTCGTGAAGAACATTGTTGTCCCAGCCTGCGTTTGGAGCGCCGCTCACATACCAGGGCGACCCATTGTCGGCAAGCACGATCCCATAGGTTTTCATCGCCTGCAAAATTACCTGTGCTTGCGGCGAGAAACCGCTCGTATTGAAATCGGATTTCAGGCGGAAGCGCGCGCCAAATGGAACGGGGGTTGCGCAACTGCCCGAAGGCGCAATATGTCTCGCGGGCCAGATGTAATAATTTGCCGAACAATCCGCAGTGAAGCGCAGCGCGTGATTGATTTCTCCCGCCAAAACCTCCTCGTATCTTGCCAGCCCCGGCAGGATGGGAAGCCCCGCCGCATCTGCGGAAGTCCAGTCGTAAGGGCGCAAGGCGTTGGAATTTAAATCCCAAATCGCGCCTGAGCCAGCCGACCATTGCCCCGCCGAATATTCGGCGTCATAAATTTCATACAGCGTGCAATCGTCCTGGTCAACCACCAACAAGTGATGGTCGGAGCCATACTCGACCTGAGGGTTGGCAGGAATGGGATACGGTCCCGGGTCTGATTCGTCGGGGTAGTAAAAATCCACATTGTATTTTGTGGTTGTTGAGCCGTTCACAATGTTATAGGGGATGCCGATTGGTCCGCCATTCCAGGTTCCCGAACCGAAGTCCATGTGAAAGCCCGTGTCCGCGCCAATGGAACTTATCCATGCGTTCGACAGGGCATGAACGGGCAGATTTGTCACCGGTGTGTTCCAGAAATTATCATCGGGAAACATGGAACATCCCCCGACGGTGGGAGCGCTCTTCCCCGACCTGAAACCGCTCCCGGCCTGACGGTGGAGCCTACCCGTGAAGGCGGTCGTGCTTATGACCGCAAGAAGCGCGAGTAAAGCCATGAAAATTTTTCCTGCGCGCGATCGAAGGCGGAGAAGTTGATTATTCATGGTGAAAGTTTATTTTGATTTTTCAGAATTTGGAATATTCCCTGGCGTGCCAGGTCTAACAATTTTGAAAGCAGTGGTGCCGGAAAAGATGGAAAAGCCGCAAACAATAAACCTTATTCGCCATTCCTCCCCAAAAAAACGGACCTCCGGGATCTAAGTAGAACGCAAAAAGAAATTTAACACACACGCCGACTGCAGACGGCAGACCGCGGTACATGGCCTGCGGTCAATATCTGTAAAGAAACATTCGACGATTTGCTTAGTGGGGTAAAAACCTTTTTGAACACGGATGAAACGGGTTTAGTCGCCTGAAATTCGGAAGGACTCAAGCGCGGCGTTTTCATCCTCGAACAGTTCGAGGTAGATTTCAAAACCGCCCAGGCGGAAAACATCCATGACATGCGGGGTCAGGTTGGTCAGTTTGAGGTGCGGCGATTTGTAGGAGCCCGCGCTCATCAACCGGCGCAACTCGTCGTCGTTGACATCTTCGTTTGCCGATCGCAGATGGTTGAACAGGTTATGGATCACGCGCAGACCCGCGCTGGTAATGCGATTGACGTTCTGGAGATTAAGGAGAAAGTACCGTCCTCCTTTTGCAAGTTCTTCTTCCACGCGGCTTTGGAAGTATTGATAAGTGGCGGAGTCGATATCGCCAGTGATGCGCATAATAACGACAGGCGGTAGATGCTTCGAATGGATCGAGGAGGTGATTTCCAGCATGGGATTCCTTATTGGGTGGAGAAAGACTTGGTTGGCGCCCTTCGCAGGAATATACTTTGAAGTGATCTAATCAGAAGGATTGTACCTGAACCTTAAGATTAAGCGGGACGCGCGCTAAAACGGAAGATCGTCGGCATCGCCTGAGTTTGCGAACGGATCCTGCCTGTCGAATCCACCCGGTTCTTCGTCGTCGAATTCATCGTCAACCCACGAATCCTCATCCATCCAGTCAATGACCGTGCCGCCGCTCTCCGGGTAATACGGGCTGACGAGATAATTCATGCCGTGTTCCCAGGTGACGCGGAACTCGCCTACATTGAAGGTTTTATCCGCGTGCAGGTCGTAGACGGTATCGGTCAATTTTGGGATGGGCGAGAATGGGTAAAGTTGTTCGAGGACGATCTCTTTGTCTTCATCAGGAATAATGAACTCTTCGACAG
>DAOTXI010000400.1:0-3496 GCA_034435475.1 Anaerolineales bacterium | reverse complement strand
CTGTCACCGCTGCCGTCTGAAGCGTTGGAATTGCTCGAGGCCACTTCCATCAATATCCTCTGGCTGCTGATCCTGCTTGTGAGCGTACACCTGATTATGTCGGAGTGGCCCCGCGTGAGAAGCTGGTTGATCGAACTTGCCCCGCTGGAATATCAGGACGATATGCGCGAACTGTATAAGCGGCTGCGCAATGTATGGATGGCTTATCTGCGCGGACAGATTGTCCTGATGGTGGTTGTGGGGGTTGTGTTCACCGTCGCCTGGGCTGTGATCGGGATTCCCGGCGCTCTGGTGCTGGGGATGATCGCCGGTCTTTTCACTCTCGTGCCGGATGTCGGTCCGACCGTTGCGGCGGCTCTTGCAATGGGCGTTGCCCTGCTCGAAGGCTCGACATGGATTCAGTTTTCACCCGACCCGATCATTAATAACGGACTTTTCGCCCTGCTCACTTTCGTCCTGTATCTGATTCTGATCAACGCCAAGAATTTTTTCGTGCGCCCGATCATTTACGGGCGCAGCCTGCACATGAACGAGGCGTTGATCTTTGTCGCCATCCTGACTGCCACCATCCTGTGGGGCATCATGGGCGCATTGTTGATCGTGCCGGTCATGGCTTCGGTGGTTGTCATTATGGAATACCTGCGCCGCCGGGTGTTGGGACTGCCGCCTTTTGCAGATGACGGAGAGAAACAATTCAAAGCCCCGCCGGAAAAATCGCAAAAGCGCTCCTTGAAATTCACCGAAAAAACGAAGAGAAGAAACGATTAATGAAAATCATATACTCGATAATTGTCCCGATCTATAACGAAATTGACAATCTTCCGGAGTTATACCGCCGCTTGAAGGAGGTCATGGATGGCAACGGCGATCCCTGGGAACTCATCCTGGTGGACGACGGTTCGACCGACGGCTCCACCGATAAAATCCGTGAACTTGCGCAAAAAGATAAAACCATCCGCCCGGTGATCTTTGCGCGGAATTTCGGTCATCAGGTTGCCATCACCGCCGGGTGGGATTACGCCCGCGGCGATGCTGTCGTCATTATAGATGCTGACTTGCAGGACCCGCCGGAGGTCATCCTTGAACTCGCCCAAAAATGGAAAGAGGGTTATGAGGTTGTTTACGCTGTCCGCGGTGAACGCGAAGGCGAGACCTGGTTCAAGAAATTCAGCGCCGCCGCTTTTTACCGGCTGATCTACAGCATCACCGATGTGAAAATCCCCGTGGATACCGGCGATTTCCGTTTGATGGATCGAAAAGTGGTGGATGTCCTCAAGCAGATGAAGGAACGCCACCGCTTCCCGCGCGGCATGTCGGCATGGGTCGGCTTCAAGCAGGTCGGTGTGACCTATAAACGCTCCGCCCGCCTTGCCGGTGAGACGAAATATCCCTTCCGCAAGATGCTCAAACTGGCGGTCAATGCCATCACCGGCTTTTCCTATTTCCCCTTGCAGGTGGCGACCTTTTTCGGGTTCTTTTCGGCGGGTGTTTCCATTCTTGCCATTCCCGTTGTTGCGGCTTTGCGCCTTGCTGGTTCACACTTCTTTGAAGGGCAGACCACCACCTTGATCTCGGTGCTCTTCCTCGGTGGTGTGCAGTTGATCTCGCTGGGCATTCTCGGCGAATACGTCGGGCGTCTTTACGACGAAGCCAAAGGCAGACCGCTCTACATCGTCCGTGAAGCGCCGGAGGATTAGCCGAATAGCCGGGTAGTCAAATGGAAAAATAGTCGTATGGTCGTTGGGATTTGCCCTTGCCTACCCAACGACTTTTTGACTCTCTAATTATCAATTGCCAATCTCCACCCTTACCACGCCCTACCGATTCGTCCGGACAATCATTTCACTTTCCACTTTCTACTCCCCACTCTTCATCCCTCATCATTCATCCTTCCCCTCTCATGTCCCTCTCCTTCCTCAAAGACCGCGCCTTCCTGCGCGAAATGCTTACCATCGCATTGCCGATTGCCTTTCAACAACTCATCAACGCCTCCCTTAATTTGATTGATGTCATCATGGTCGGGCAATTGGGCGAAACGTCCATTGCCGCGCTGGGTTTGTCGAACCAGGTTTTCTTCGTTTTCATTCTTCTGCTGTTCGGTCTCACCAGCGGCATGGCGATCTTCACCGCCCAGTTCTGGGGCAAGGGCGAAGTGGAACCGATCCGCAAAGTCCTGGGGATGAGCATCCTCACAGCCTCCCTGATCGCATTATTCTTTACCCTTGCCGCTACGCTTGCGCCGCGCTTCGTACTCGGTTTATACACAAATGACTCCGAGGTTGTCCAAATCGGCGCGTCGTATTTGCGCATCGTTGGCTTTTCGTACATTCCGGTTGCCATCGCCACTTCCTATATCGCCGTCTTGCGCAGCATTCAACTCGTACGGCTGACGGTGATCGCCACCGTTTTGGCTTTGATCTTCAAAACGATTTTGGGATACACCCTGATCTTCGGCATTGGTGGATTACCCGCCCTCGGCGTGGAGGGAGCCGCAATCGGCACCGCTTCCGGCTGGACCCTGGAACTGATCCTGCTCCTCATCCTGATCTACACTCAGAGGACTCCGCTTGCCGCCAACATCCTAACCTTTTTCGCTTTTGATCTTTCGTTTTTTGGGCGCGTGCTCAAGACCACCCTGCCCGCCGTCGCAAATGAAATGTTCTGGTCGCTGGGTATCACCACCTATAACGCCATCTATGCCCACATCGGCACAGATTCGATTGCTGCGATCAACGTCAACGCCACGATCGAAGAGCTTGCTTTTGTTGTTTTCATGGGGCTGGGCAACGCCTGCGCCGTCATGGTTGGTAATCGCATCGGCGCGGGCAAAAAGGACGAGGCGTATGAGACCGTGCGGCGCGTGCTCATCCTCAGCATTCTTTCCGCCTGGGCGGTCGGGTTGACGATCATCTTCACGCGCGACCTTGTGGTCCGTTTGTACGACCTTTCCCCGAGCGGCGAATACAACGTCCGCATGTTGATGCTGGTCATGGGGCTGGTGTTGTGGATTCGTATTTTCAACTTCATCACCTTCGTCGGCGCGATGCGCTCCGGCGGCGACACGCGTTTTGCCCTGCTCATGGAACTCAGTTCCATCTGGCTCATCGGTGTTCCGGCGGCGTATATCGGTGCATTCGTTTTGCATCTCCCCGTTTATCTTGTCTACCTCATGGTCATTCTCGAAGAAATCGCCAAAGCCTTCTTCAGCGGCTGGCGGGTGTATTCACGGAAATGGATCCACGACCTGGTGAATGTGTGAAAATTCCTTGGTCGCCAAACATTTGAACAATTAGGGCTTTATCCCGTAATTAACGGGATAAAGCCCTGCCGCTAAGGGTGGGCGCGTGTCGGCATATCGTTAAGGCAAAATACACAAAAGGAAAACAAAATGGTTTATTTCGGCGGTTTTGTTTCGCGATTTTCGTGTCCTTTGTGGTAAAAAATGATTTTCCCGTTAAGAACGGCAGGTATAATTTTTTAGTAGGGTCCTCTGTGT
>DAOTXI010000399.1:0-4716 GCA_034435475.1 Anaerolineales bacterium | reverse complement strand
GCCATTGCCAGCGCCACGCGTTGACGCATCCCGCCGCTTAATTCAAACGGGTAGCGGGCAATGAAATCGGCGGGCACGCCCACATGCTGAAACATCTTCTTCACAATGCCGAGGGCTTCCGCTTTGGAGATTCCCAGATGCAACATGGCAGGTTCCGAGACCTGATCCCCAACGGTCAACACCGGGTTGAGCGAGTTCATGGCAGCTTGCGGCACAAGCGACATGCCCACCCAGCGCACATTCTGGCGGTATTCTTCGTCGGTAAAAGACATGATGTCTCTGCCTTTGAGCAGGAGTTCGCCGCTATAGGATGCAACATTGCGCGGGAGCAGCCTGAGCATGGCTTTGGAAAGCGAGGTCTTGCCGCAGCCCGATTCACCGAGGATGACCACGGCGCGGTGAAAGTCGAGGTCGAGGCTGACGTCATCCACGGCTTGCACCACCCCCGTCTGCGTGCGAAAGTGGAGTGTGAGGTTGTTGATTTCAAGTAATTGAGGCGTGGCATTCATTTTCGTGATCCGATTTTTCTGCTTATTAACTCACCTTACGCGATTTTCTGTAGGGGCAACCCGTCAAGGTCTGTCAGGGCTTTTATCCCAAAGGAAGGGTTGCCCCGGCGACAGGGCGCCCATCCTGGCGCAACCAAATTCTCTTAGATTTGGACGGGTCGCCCGTACTGCGTAACATCAGTTGTCAAATATCCCGCAAGCGCGGGTTGAAGATGCGGTCGAGCACAAAGCCGAGGAAGGCAAAGGCAAGCCCGGTGATGACCAGCAGAATGGCTGGCTCCAGCACCCAGTAGTAATAGCCTTTGTATAATGCGCCGTTCGCCTGTGCATCCTGAATAATCTTGCCCCAGGTTGGCAGGACCGGGTCGCCCAAGCCGATCACCGCGAGGGATGCTTCGAGAAAAACGAAGGCTGGCACAGCCTGCACAAGACTGGGAATCAAAAGCGGAATCATGCGCGGGATGAGATACATGAAGATGATGCGCCCGTTGCTGGCTCCGTACGCCTTGGCGGCTTCGATATACATGGATTCTTTGACTTGCAAAAATACGGCGCGATAGGCAAGGATCGCCCCGGTAAAAATACTCAAGAGAATTGTGGCGGTCAGAATCACCCAGATACTGCGCGAATAGAATGTGCCGATCATGATCATGAGGGCGAAGAAGGGCAGTACAAGGTTGACTTCAGTGATGCGCTGGATCAACTGGTCCACCCAACTGCCGTACCAGGTGCCGATGGCGGCAATGACCAAAGTCAGAACCGAAGTGCCGATGGCAGCCATGAGTCCGAATGCAAGGGCGACGGGCGCGCCCCACAGAAGCGGCAGGGTCAGGTCGCGGCGGGCGTGATCCGTCCCGGCGAGTCCGTAGACCTGTCCATGTACGACGAATTCCACATCCAGATTCGAGTTGGATTCGAAAGTCGTCCCGGTGATGAGGAGCGTGTATGTGCCCTTCAGGATTTCGCCCGTCTCGGGGTCGGAGAACAAGGCTGGGATGTTCTCATCGGCTCGAAGTTTAAGAGATAACTTTTCATCCTGAGAGAAGCGGTAGGTGAACTTCTCCCCCACTGCAAAGTTCGAGACGCGCACCGTGCGCCCATCGGGTGTCAACCATTCCACAGATACGAATGGTTGTTTTTCCTTGAACGTCGAAGTGACATACAAGAGCATATCCTGTGGGTACACGTCGTAGGTGAAATCGAATTTGTGGGTAATGGCGTAGGTGGTAATGCCTTCATTGCCGGGGTCTGCTACTTTTTCCATGCCGCCATCCTGCGAACTGACGGCAAAGGACTCGGAAAATTTACGGTCGGAGAACAGGTTGAACCAGGCGGGAGGTGCGAACTTCGGGTTCTGATACCAGACATCTTCGCCACCGCGCCACAGGCGGATCGCTTCGGGATAGGGAATTGTGATCATGGTATAGATCGAGACGATCACCATCACCAAAATCACGAAAAGCCCCGCCATCGCGGATGGGTATTGCAATAATTTCTTGAACGATGAGGCGATGTTGTTCATGGAATCAATTCCCGATGCGCACGCGCGGATCAACCGCCGCATAGATGAAATCCAGCAGGAAGACGGTCAACGCGAGCATGTAGGCGTAGATGATGGTCGAGCCGACGATGATGGGCGTATCGTATAAACCGATTGCCTGAAAGGTTGTGCGCCCCAACCCGGGCCATAAGAAGACGGTCTCGGTGAACAATGCGCCCGTCCACAAGTTGATGATGAGGAGGGAAAAGTTGGTGATGATGTTGGGCAGGGTCGGGCGCAGAATGTAACGACGTTCGATGTCTCTGGCTTGCAGTCCTTTGGCGCGCGCCATGTCCACATAGTCTTCGCTGGAGTAAATGAGGAAGAAGGTGCGGTAGTTATAAACGCTGAGAAAGAATGAACTGATGACCAGCGCGCCGCCCGGCAGAATGAGATGTTTCAGAACGCTCATGGCATAGTCGAAAGTGTTTGGCGGCGGAGGCGCATCCACCATGCCGCCGAAGGGCAGGGCGCGAAACCCCGCCGCGAAGATCAGGATAAGGAAAATGCCGTAGAACCAGGAAGGCACTGCCGATGTGGGTGAAAGCGCAATGACCAGTTTGTCCCAAAAGTTGCCGTAATTGCGCGAGAGGTTGAGCGCAATGAAGACGCTTGAAAAGAAAAGGAATAATTGCGATGTACCCATCAGCAAAAGCGTGGCGGGCAGGCGCTCAAGGAGGATGAGACGCACCTGTTTCGAACCGCTGTCGCTGGTGATGTTGATGGACCTGCCAAGGTCGAGTCTGAGCGCGTTGACAAGGTGACGCGCATTGCGTACTGCGATGGGAGTGTTCAACCCGCGCCGGTCTTCTTCGAGAGCAACCTGTTCGTCAATCAACTGCCTGCGGGCGTCGGGATCCATGTTGCGGTATGCCGGATTATTCGCCACCGACTGCGTGATGGTGTCGCGGATCTCTCCACGGATGATGTTATCCACATAGCCGCCCATGTTGGCGATGAGGATCGTCAGGTAAATGCCGATGACCACGGTGGTGAACAAGGTCAGCAGGCGCAGACCGATATAACGCGTCATGCGCAGGAAGGTATTCACAGCGGCGTTTTTTTTTGTTATGTTTTTTTATGAAGCGGCAGGCGCAACGGCAGACATGGAACCTCGCTTTTTATTCAGAGCAGGGCGCATACCCTGCCCTGAATAAAATTTCGTTTTTGTAGGGACGACCCTTTGCTTGCCCAACAAGGTTTTCAAAGATGCGGGCGGGTCGCCCCTACATGGAATAGGTATTACTTCACGACGACAAATTCAAAGCTGGTGAAAGCGGGAATCGCAACCGGGATCGGCACAACCGCCACTTCGAGTTTGGCAGAACCAGTCTCGAGTTTGGATGTGGTATCCGCATCCAACACGACCTGGAACTGACCCTCACCCACAGCCTCCGCGTCGCCGACAGCGATCACATCGCCGGTCGAGCCGTACAGGATGTACTTGACCTGTTTGATGTCGGCATTGGCATAGGCTTCATCCTTGAAGTTGACCGTCACATCGAAGGCGGCTTCCTGTCCGGAGGCTACCTGTCCCGGTCCATCAAGGACGACGGTAGCGCGCTTCGGATCCTTGAAGGCAGACCAGCGGTCGGCGAGGTCGGGATAGTCGGTGAAGTTCTTGAGGACGAGCGACTTCTCGGTGGTGAAAACCTGGTCAAGGTAATACGGACCCGTCCCAACCCAGAAGTGACCGTGCTCTTCGTACCACTTCGCCATATTCTCATAACGCAGGGCAATCTCTTCCGGCGTCAGGAACTGACTCATGGTGGCTTCGTAAGGGATGTGCCCTTCCGCCTGAGCCTGATCCATGTATTTCTTCAGGATTTCAAGGCTCGGTCCGCCGACCCAGCTCATCTGCTCGATGGTCAGAGCGTCGGCTTTGTCGGAGGAATAGGCGAGTTCGCCAGCCGCTTCAGCAAGGTTGGAAACCGCCAGGGTCTGCCAGTTATTCTCGCCCGCAAGACCGGTCGGGGAGCCGGGCCACAAAGGCAGGACGTTCAACTCGGCATCCGCGGCGAAGGTATCGGAATAGTATTCGATGGTGAGCGGTTGGGTGGAGGTGATGCGCCAGCCCTTGAACGAAGGCAGGAAGGCATCCACAGAGAGCGCGCCCGATTCATCATAAACGGCGCTTTCGGGTTTGGCGCGGTCAAGGAAGATCGCGAACGCCATCACAAAGTCTGCGGCAGAGATGGGGCTGCCATCGTGCCATTTCACGGTTTCATACAGGTCGGCCGGGTAAACGACCACGCTCTTGGTCTTGGCGGTGGTTCCGTCGGGGAATTTTTCTCCGACGGTAATGAAGGTCTGCGAGGTCGCATCCCAATCCACCCATGCGTCTTCAGGAACCGGAATTTCATCCACCTGTGAGACTTCGAGCCAGCCCAGTTGGTTATCGGTGATCGGCAAGCCACTCACGAATTCCAATGAGGCGCTTTCGATGCGATGAGGCCAGGCAAGACCGGTATAGGGATCGCCCATTAGACCCTGCGTTCCACCCACAGGTCCCGCGCCCTGACTGGTGGCGCGCATAATGTTGCTATCCCAGACACAGTTGCTTCCAGCAATGGTATTCCACGGCTGGGTGAAGAGGTCGTTGGTGCCAACGTTCATCGTGCCGCCTTCCTGCTCAACAAAGCGCAGGTTGTAATTCCCCATGAACGC
>DAOTXI010000398.1:0-8427 GCA_034435475.1 Anaerolineales bacterium | reverse complement strand
CTCATCGGGCGCGCAGAAAAGTCCCGTGAGGAAGAGAAATTCCAGTCCGACGCGCTTTGGATCAGCCCCGCCGCCCCGGATGCCTTGCGCGAAACTGCCAAACTAACCGGGCTTCCCATCGTGGATGTTCCCGAAACCGCCACCCAAAAATTAGACCTTGCCGACTCAGGCTCTTTATGGATTTATGCCCTCGCCGCGCCTTTCCCAACGGTGACGGATGGAGTCTCGTCCGCAGAGTTGATCGGCGTCTGGCAGAGCGGTTCATCCTTGACTGGAAACGGTCAGCCGCTGCTCATGGCAGAGTCCACTCTGAGGGCGTTGACTGCCCTGTGGGGCCAAGCCGCTCCGGGCGCGGTGAGAACCGTTGCCCAAGAGCAGATTCTAGCCGAGGCGTGGACCCAGCCCTATAAGTGGGCGATCATCCCGTTCGAAGAAATCCAACCCAAATGGAAAATTTTGACCGTTGATGGTCAGTCGCCGATGCGCAAGGATTTCGACGCGGATTTATATCCGTTGAAGGCGACGTTCGGTTTGACGAATGCGAATTTTGAATTGCCCGCTTCGAACCGCGACGCCTCGAAGTTAACGACGGTTGTGCTGACGGGGGTTACGGCGTTGGTGCGGGCGACGGCGTTTACGATGGAAACGAAAGGCGTGACGCGCCCCGGTGAGTTGATCCGCGACTGGCTTGTGAATGCGGATATTGCGCACATCAGCAACGAAGTACCGTTTGATAAAGATTGCCCGCCGCCGACGCCGGGGTACAAGAATTTCATCCTGTGCAGTGACCCGAAATACTTTGAACTCCTTCAATACGTCGGCGTGGATATCGTGGAACTGACCGGCGATCACTTTGCAGACCGCGGCACGCAAGCCATGCTCGATACGCTTGCCATTTACCGCAACAGCAACATCCCATATTACGGCGGCGGCGCAAATGTGGATGAAGCCCGCAAGCCGGTCTTTCTGGAAGTGAATGGGAATAAAATCGCTTTTATGGGTTGTAACGGAAAGATCACTTATACAATTGTCAAAGCCACGGATGTTCAACCCGGCGCGGCGGATTGCGATTATGCGTTCTTTACACAACAAGTACAGGACGCTGTGGCAAAGGGGTACATGGTCATCTTTACCTTTCAGCATGAAGAGTGTTATCACTCCGGTCCGTGTTACAAGCATGAGGATGGATTCCACGCCGTTGCCGATGCCGGGGCGACGGTGGTAAGCGGGAGCCAGGCGCATTATCCGCACCTGATGGAGTTCCGTGGAGATTCATTTATCCATTTTGGGCTGGGGAATCTTTTCTTCGACCAGATGACCTATGAACTGCCCGACGGTTCGGTGATTGACGAGACCCGCCGCGAGTTCATTGACCGGCATGTTTTTTATGACGGCAAATATCTCGGCGCGGAGTTGTTGACCGCCATGCTGGAGGATTTCTCCCGTCCGCGCCCGATGAATGAGCGCGAGCGGACGCAATTTTTGTCCGAGTATTTCTCGTATAGCGGTTGGGTGGATTTGCAGCCGACGCCCATTCCAATTCCCACTGTCACATTGACGCCGATTGTGCTGCCAGCGCCATGAGTAGAACAAGCCTGCAGACTTGTTCTACAGGTTTTACAACCTTTTTACATCCCGCCCACACCCCCCTAACCCGCCCGACCTACAATTTCGTCGTAACCTAAAGGAGGTTCACGATGAAAAATGTATTCACAAAAATCATGACGGCATTTCTTGTCGTCGCGCTCGCCCTTGCGGTGATTCCCGCATCCAGCGCCTTTGCGGCGGATGAAGACCCGCCTGCGCAAACCAATGAAAGGCTGGAGAAAGCCTGGGCGCGCGTTCTGAAACTTTACGAACGCACCGGTAAAGCCTTCGAAGATACCGATGCGCACATCGCCAAATTCCAGGGCATGATTGATAAAGCCGCCGAAAATGGCAAGGATGTGTCGGATTTGCAGGCGGCGCTCGACGCATATGCAGCGGCATTGACGGCGGCGCGTCCGCAGTACGAAGCGCTGGGAACGATAATCGCTGCCCACGCTGGTTTCGATGCGGACGGCAAAGTTATTGATGCTGAGCAGGCGAAAGCCACCCTCAAGGAAGTTCGCGAACAAATGAAGGCAATCAAGGAATCGATGGGTGAGACCTTCAAGGCGCTGCGCGAAGCGATCAAAGCCTTCCGCGAGGCGAATAAACCCGCCGAAGCCCCCAAGGAACGCGACTCGTAAGTCCACATAGTAGAGCAAGTCTACAGACTTGCTCTACTGAATCCGGTTTCCTCGATTAAAATAAAACCCGACACCATCCCAAACTCGAAGCGAGGAAATCATGAACAAACGCGTCATTCACACCGAGAAAGCCCCAAAGGCAATTGGTCCCTATTCGCAGGCAATCCATATCGGCGAACTGATATACACCGCGGGTCAGGTCGCTCTCGATCCCGCCACGATGGAGCTTGTCTCTGGCGGCATCGAAGAACAGACCCGGCAGGCGCTGGCCAACCTCACCAATGTTTTGGAGGCGGCGGGTTCCAGTATGAATAAAGTGGTCAAGACCACTGTCTTTCTCAAAGATATGAGCGACTTCACAAAAATGAATGCGATCTATGCCGAAACCTTCGGTGAAAATCCCCCCGCGCGGACGACAGTTGCCGTATCCGGTCTGCCCAAAAACGCGCTGGTCGAGATCGAGTGCGTCGCGCTGACTTAACTTATGACCTCCGAATTGATCCTGCTGGTTGACGACGAACCGTCCATTACACAACTTGCGCGCATGTACCTTGAGCGCGACGGGTATCGCATCGAAGAGATCGCCGACGGCGAATCCGCGCTGGCGGCTGTCGAAAAGCAAAAGCCCGCGCTGGTCGTGCTGGATGTGATGCTCCCCAAAGTGGACGGGTTCGACGTGTGCCGCAGGCTGCGGTCGGCGGGCAACAATATTCCCATCATCATGCTCACTGCGCGGGATGAGGATATTGATAAAATCCTCGGTCTTGAACTTGGCGCGGACGATTACCTGACCAAGCCTTTCAATCCGCGTGAGTTGACGGCGCGGGTCAAGGCGATTTTGCGCAGAAGCGATTCCAATAAAGCATCCGACGGGAAACCGGTTCATCGCGGCGACCTGACGATTGACCCAGTCACCCGCGAAACCCGCCTCTCTTCGCGGACCCTGGACCTGCGCGCCCAGGAATTCGACCTTTTGCTCACTTTGGCAGAGTCGCCGGGCCGGGTCTTCTCCCGCGAGCAATTGCTCCAACTTGCATGGGGGTTTGATTACTACGGTCAGACCCGCACCGTGGATGTTCACATCGCTCATCTCCGCAAAAAACTGGAAGGCGGGAGCGTCAAGATCGAAACAGTGACAGGGGTGGGGTATAAGTTGGTCGTTTGATTATGGATCACGGATTACGCATTACGAAGTACATAATCCGTAATCCGTAATGCGTGATTGTTGCCTCCATGCTCTCCTCCCTCCGTTCCCGTCTTTGGTTGAGTTATGCCGTCATCATCGTCACTGCGTTGAGCGTGGTGACGATTGTCCTTTTCTTTTCCCTGTTTCGCAACCCGCTTTTGTACCGGCAGACCACCGAAAGGCTTCGCGCCGTGCAGGCTGTGCTTGTTGAAAGGATGAAAGAACCACAGGCGCCGCCCGTCTCCAACTTGGCGGACCGCAGCGCTCGAACCTTTAATGTCCGCGTCATTATATATTCGGCAGACAGATTGGAATTGCACGACACAGCCTCCGGGACTGAACCGCCAATTGGCTTTCCGGGAAGATCGTTTTTCCAAAAGGAACTTCCGCTTGCGCGGGATGAAGACGGCGGAGCATGGTTGTATTCGATTGGGAAATTGCCGGACGGCTCGTTTTTGATGGTTGCCGCTCCGCGCCCGCGGTTATCGTTCTTGAACATTTTCAGCGATGAATTCATGCCGGTGGTAATCATTGGCGGCGTGGTCGCGCTTCTGCTTTCTCTGGTTGCGGCATTTCTGATCTCCGGCTGGATCGCCAACCCGCTTCAGGGAATTGTCAATGCGGCTCGAGGGATGCCCTCTGCCGAGGTCGCCCCGGTGGTTGTAAAGGGTCCCCACGAAGTGCGGGAACTGACCCAGGCGTTCAACTCCATGCTTGCCCGCGTGCAATCGAGTCAAAGGTCGCAGCGCGAGTTTGTGGCGAATGTGTCGCACGAAATGAAGACCCCGCTCACATCCATTCACGGGTTTGCGCAGGCGCTGTTGGATGGAACCGCAAGCACGGAAGAATCCCGCAGGCAGGCGGCGCATGTTATCTTTAATGAAACGGAACGGATGCAGAGGATGGTCTTCGACCTGCTCGACCTTGCCAAATTGGACGCCGGAACAGCCGATTTGAAAATGTCGCCGGTGGATTTACGCGCCCTGCTCGTTTCCATTGCGGAAAAATTCACGCCGCAATCGAACAGGGCGGGCGTGTCCATTGACTTGAACATCCCCGCATCCCTGCCCGCATTGTTTGCAGATGGCGACCGTCTGGCGCAGGTCTTCACGAATCTGGTTGATAACGCTTTGAAATATACGCCCCGGGGCGGGATGGTGGCAGTAAGCGCCGTACCCGAAAACGGCGGCATAAAAATCAGCGTCGCAGATACCGGATCGGGAATCCCGGAGGCAGAACTGCCCTTCATCTTCCAGCGTTTTTACAGGGCAGACCCGGCAAGGCAGGGGGGCAGGCACCAGGGCGCGGGTTTGGGACTGGCGATTGTCTACGAGATTGTTGCGGCTCATGGTGGTAGAATAAGCGTCCGAAGCAAGACCGGGGCTGGAACCACCATGGAAGTCATCCTTCCCGTTTCGCCGCCGGTCAGTTCCCGGACAGCCCAATAACAAAGCCCATTCTTCGCCGCCTCTTTTGGCGGCGAAACCGCGCCTGACCCATTAGCGACCTTCCCTTCGTTTCCGTCATCGTCCCCTGTTTCAACGAGCAAGCCACCATTCAAAAACTGCTTGGGGCTTTGCAGGCGCAGACCTATCCGCTTGAGAGAATGGAAGTGGTGATCTCGGACGGGCTTTCCACCGACAATACATTGGCGGCAATCGAAGCCTTCAAACGCGAACACCCCCGCTTGATTGTTCGCGTGGTAAAGAATCCGGCGAGGTCCATACCGTCTGGGGTGAACCAGGCTATTCGTGAGGCGCGAGGCGGGCTTTTCATCCGCCTGGATGCCCACTCCATGCCGATCCCTGAATATGTGGAGAGGTGTGTGGCGGCGCATCAGGATGGCAAGGGCGATAATGTGGGCGGCGTTTGGGAGATTCAACCCGGAGCGGAGACCTGGATCGCGGATTCGATTTCCCATGCGGCGGCGCATCCATTGGGGGTGGGCGACGCGATGTACCGCCTCAATGCCAAGCCGGGGGCTGTGGATACCGTCCCATTCGGTTCCTTTCGCCGCAGCCTGATCGAGCGCATCGGCGCGTTCGATGAGACTTTGCTTGCCAATGAAGATTACGAATTCAATACGCGTGTGCGAGAATCGGGCGGCGTGGTCTGGCTCGACCCATCCATCCGCTCGATATATTTTTCGCGCGCCACGCTCGGTAAACTTGCCGAACAATACTGGCGTTACGGCTATTGGAAGTTGAAAATGTTGAAACGTTATCCGCGTACCCTGCGCTGGCGTCAGGCATTGCCGCCCTTTTTTGTCTTTGCGCTGGCTTCTTTGAGTGTGTTATCCTTGTGGTTTGGGTTTGCGATATTATTGTTATTGCTTCAATTGACTGTTTATTTTTCGGCTTTATCGCTGGCTGGCATCCTGCTGGCATTCAAGAAAAGGAAAGGTTATCTTATCTGGGGACTGCCGCTTTCGATTGCGACCATGCATATTTGCTGGGGCGCTGGATTTTTGTGGAGCGGTTTCGTTGGTCTGTTCAAGAATGGCTGATATCTACCGACCCTCATTGCGTTTACGACCCAGCGAACAACGCGCCGTCCTGCTGATCGGAGACCTCATTGCATCCGCCGCGGCGACGGCAGGCGCGATCTATTTCTGGTATCAATATTCCCTCTATCGTTTAATTGAAAGCGGCGTACGGGAGAATGTCGCCGAACGCATTATCCAGGTTGATGTGCCGGTCTGGTTCTACGTCCTGCCTTTGGTGTGGGTGCTGTTGATGGTTGATTCGTATGAAATCCACACGGCTTCGAACTTCCGCAAGACTCTGCGGGCGATTGCCGCGGCACCCATCGTTGGGTTGTTGTCCTACTCTTTGCTCTTTACGATCAATATCGATCCGAATTCGCTCCCGCGTATTGCCATCGGCGCGTTTCTTGTGCTTGCCTCGGCGTTGACTCTCGGCTGGCGCGCCGTTTACATCCGCCTTTATACCTCCTCTGGGTTGATGCGGCGTGTGATGGTGATCGGTGCGGGCAAGGCGGGGCGCACCTTGGTGGAGGCATATCGAAAACTTAACCCGCCACCCTTCCTGTTGATCGGTTTTATTGACGATGATCCGGCGAAACGGAGTAAATCCTTTCATGGTTTTGCCGTCCTGGGCGACAGCAGCCAATTGTTCGATCTGATCGAGGATTATCGCATTTCGGACGTGGTCGTGGCGATCACCGGGGAGATCAAGGGCGAGACCTTCCAGACCGTGCTCGATATTCAGGAGCGCGGAATCGAAGTGACGCGGATGCCCATCATGTACGAAGAGTTGACCCAGCGCGTGCCCATTGAGCATCTCGAAACGGACTGGGTCATTCGCTCGTTTGTGGACCAGGTGCGCGTGCATGGATTCTACGAATTGTTGAAGCGGACCATGGATATTGTGGGCGGCATCCTCGGTACCCTGGTCTTTATTTTGTTGCTTCCCATAATTGCGCTGGCGATCGTTGTTGAAACCGGTCTTCCCGTTTTTTATTCGCAACCGCGGTTGGGGAAGGGCGCCAGGACATTTAATATTCTAAAGTTTCGCACCATGACACAAAATGCCGAGGCGGATGGACAGCCCATGGTGGCGGAGGAAAATGACCCGCGTGTGACCCGGGTTGGCAATTTTCTGCGCAAGACCCGCCTCGATGAGCTTCCGCAATTTTGGACTGTTTTGCGGGGTGAAATGAGTCTTGTGGGTCCGCGCGCCGAACGCCCTGAGTTGGTCGCAGAGTATCAGAGACAGATTCCATATTACAGGGCAAGGTTGCTGGTAAAGCCGGGTTTGACCGGTTGGGCGCAGATCAACTATGGCTATGTGGCCACGGTCAAGGAAACCTTTGTAAAACTTGAATACGACCTTTATTACATCAAACACCGCACCATTAACCTGGATTTTAGTATTGTGCTAAGAACGATTGGAACTGTTCTCAGAAGAACCGGGAGATAAAATGAACTATTTAGTCACCGGCGGCGCGGGCTTCATTGGCTCACACATTTCATGTGCCTTGTTGGAAAAGGGACACACCGTCCGCATCTTCGACAATTTTTCCTCTGGCAAGCGCGAGAATCTCAAAGGCTTGGATGTGGAGATCATCGAAGGCGATTTGCGCGATGCAAACGCCGTTGCTAAAGCCGTAAAAGGCGTGGACATCATCTTCCACGAAGCGGCGTTTGTCTCCGTCCCCGAGTCGATGGAAAAGCCGCAGGAATGTTTCGATGTCAATGTGACGGGAACTTCTAATGTATTCGAAGCCGCCCGCAAAGCAGGCGTGAAGCGAGCGGTTTTCGCTACCAGCGCCGCCGTATACGGCGACTCGGAAGCCTATCCGCTTTCGGAGGATACGCCATTAAGGCAGTTATCACCCTATGCCACTTCCAAACGCGTGGATGAACTCTACGGTCAACTCTACACTTCATCGTTCAATTTTGAAGTGGTTGCCCTGCGCTATTTCAACGTCTATGGTCCACGCCAGCGACCCGACTCGATGTACGCCGCCGCCGTGCCGATCTTCATCCGCCGCATCCTGGATAACAAGCCCATCACCGTCTTCGGTGACGGCGGTCAGAGCCGTGACCTGGTCAATGTGCGTGATGTGGTGCAAGCCAATCTGCTCGCCGCTGAACATCCCGCTGCGCCCGGGCAGATCTTCAACGTCTGCACGGGCGTCGAAACCCGCCTGCTAGACCTGCTTGATATTCTCTACCAAATCTTCCCGAACGCTCCCAAACACGTCCACGCCGAACCGCGCGCCGGAGATATTTATCGCTCCATTGGCACACCCAAAAAGATTATGGATATGCTTGGCTACAAACCACAAGTGATCTTGGAAGAAGGGCTGAAAGAAGCAGTGGAAGAAATGCGGAATTCATAATTCGTAATATGGTAAATAGAGATTGGAGATTAGCGATTTTCTAATTGCCAGTCTCCAATGACTACTTGCCAAATTCATCATTCCTCATTCACCCTTCTGCATTCCCCATGTCCTCCCGCCCCCACGTCCGCAATCGCTTCGTCT
>DAOTXI010000397.1:0-2739 GCA_034435475.1 Anaerolineales bacterium | reverse complement strand
TTGCTGGTCTTGCGGGGGGAGTTTTCCAGAAAGGATGGAAATGAAGATGACATTGTCCACGCCTAACACCAGTTCAAGCGCAATCAGCGTCAGTAAGGCGATCCAGGATTCGGGGTCTGAGAACCAGGAAATTTCGAACATGTTTCTCCTTGAGTTTTTTCCTTTGTAATGGTTGCCGCTATTTTACCAAATGCCAAATCGGTAGCGCCGACCGCAGACCATAGACCGCGGTCCGCCGTCGGCGGTCGGCTTGTGGTATTAAATTTCTTTTGGCGTTCTACTTAGTAGATGAGATTCTCTCTTCTCAGCCCACGGCGAAGGGTTTACCCGCAGGACGCCCCCGCAGACGGCGGCTTTGAGCCATCTGCCAACAAACTTTCAGGCTTCCGGCGGGCACGGACTGAAGTCGGCGTTACTTTCGTTTCCCTACCGCCAGCATCTTGTTGCGGATGGGGAAGACGATAAAGAATAGATGCGCGAAGGGCAGCAATATTTTTACGAGCAATTCCGAGCCGAATAGTTTCTTCAAATAAAAACCGTACGGGAAGGACAGTTCGTGAAAGCGATTTAGTTCCACCACCTCCATCCCCGCCGATTCGAGCAGACCGCGCATTTCAGCCAGCGAGAGGATTTGCTTGTGTCCGAACGGTTTTGCCGAATACATGGTATTCAAAAAGGTTGGGAATCTGCCGCCGCTCAAACGATAAGTAAGTTCGCCGAAGCGATGATAAAACGCGTCGCGGCAGGGAGTATCTATCAATAACATGCCGCCGGGTCTGAGCATCTCCGCCGCCGCATTCAATGTCGCCTGCGTAAAATTGACATGCTCGATCACATCCCATAAGGTGACAATGTCGAAAGCCCCGGCAAAGTTTTTCCAATATGCATCTTCGATGGGACGTTTGACAACTTCGAATCCGTGTTTGGTCCTTGAGTAATAGGCGCGGGTATCGCTCAGTTCAATCCCCGTCACCTCCGCGCCGTTTTGTTTCAATGCCGCAAGGAACAGACCGCCTCCACAGCCGATGTCGAGCGCCTTCTTCCCTGTAATACCGCCGTGACGCTTCACCGCCGCAACCTGCTTCTCCAACCGTTCCGGGTTCGATTGCAGGGATGTTTCGATGTACGTCACCTCCGCGTCCGTCAGACCGCTGCCGTCGATCTCCGGCGACACTTCCTCCACCGGGTCGAGATGATCTATGAAATGAAACCCGCCCGCGGAAACGAAGACATTCGCGTTCGATAATTTATATTTTGGTTCGCCGCCTGCCCGGCGTTTTAAGTCGTCAATATTTTCCATCGTTTAGATTATGTAACTGCTCACGACTTTTTAGAGAAACGGTATTGTAGATCGCATGATACCAGAAATGGTAAAGACATGGACTGAAGAACCAACGCGAGAAGAGCCAATTGGGTTGCTCTGCGAGTTGGTGAACAAAGTTCACGACTTAGAATGGGAGCGAACTTGCCTGTGAACACGCCCTACGTTCGCAACCCATCATCCATCGCAAAGTCAAGGGTAGTTTCCGCTCCGAGTGGGCTCCTATGCCGCTGTAGCAACTGTTCTCAACACTGCCAAACGCAACGGCAAGAACGCTCTCCATTATATTGACGCTGCTGAAGTATGTCTTGCCGCTCCTCTTTCAATCTATTGAGTTTTGAAAATTGAAGGTCCCATTTTTGCCCAAAATGCGAGGGAAATTGAACTTATTTTCGGACTTACTTTATTCAAAAATCAGCAATTTTGCATTCGCAATGCGAAAGAAAAAGACCACCTTTTGGTGGTCTGTAGTGCCGAGGGGGAGATTTGGACTCCCGACCAAGGGCTTATGAGTCCCCTGCTCTACCACTGAGCTACCTCGGCGTGGTCAAAGCGCGATAAATGTTACTACGGCGGTTTGGAATTGTCAACAAAATAGCGGATAAGGAGAATGGTATTACTAAAGTAATTCAGAGGCAGTGGTGATATGCCCGGCAAACCAACAGCGAGCCTGAGTCATATTGTGGAAATGCGCTTGACGGATCAGGGCGATGACCAGGTTATTAATGGAAGCCATGATTTTTGCAGAGTTGCCAATCGTCATGCGGGTAGCATCTTCTTTGAAGGTAACATCGAGCCGATAATGCAATCCAGTTTCAATGCCCCAATGGGCGCGCCGGGTCGGTGTTTGCACGACTCAAACTGGTGATGCCAAATTCGACCTGAGAGGTGGTGCGATAGCAAGAGCCATTTCGCCGCCATTGGATGTGACGTTCCAATAAACTTGAGCCAGACCCGGCCAAGTGGAATATGAGTTGAGCATTTCGCTGGTAGTGAGGGTTCGGATTTCAAGGCGACCGCGCCCTTTGTTGACCTGTTGGGTAGAGACAAAATCTGTTTGGATCTTTTCGAATCCAGGCTTGGCGGTTTCGGGGGTAAAGAGTTGCTGAATGTTTTTGTAGAAGTACACCTGATTTTCCTTTACTGGAAAGACATAATCAGCACCCTGGCTAGTTGGCATTCCGTTCACATGCCCAAAGTCTATCATGTCTTATAATCGTAGGAGCTACGCAGTTGGCGAAAGGATATGGGAAAGATATTTGAGGTAAGCCCGGATAGCCTGTCGGATCATGACTTGTTTGACTTCAAACCGGGAGATATGAGTTTTCAAACGATAAACCTCCAAACGGACAAAGGCTCGGATGTCCAAAGAAACATGATTTTTCTGCGCATTCAATAAGCGAAACTGACCCCGTTCA
>DAOTXI010000396.1:0-6999 GCA_034435475.1 Anaerolineales bacterium | reverse complement strand
TTCTTTTTAAATTCATTGGGGATATTATAAACTCACCCTGTATTCCTGGTATTCTGATGAAGAATATTAACGCGACCTGTTGCTGCAACGGAACTTCTTGGAGGAGATTGTGTTCCGTTTTTTACGTGGGCGCCGCCTGGTCTGCGGTTTCGACTGGGGTATTTTCGTTTTGAACCTTGTGATTATCTTCGATGTTTATCAAAGCCGGGACGAGGAACCCCCCCAACCCGATGAGCAGATTGAGAATACCCGCCACCCAGAACCATGTCTGATAACTGGTCGCATCGGTGACCGGACCTGCGATGAGAAATCCGAGCGGCATCATGGCTTGTGCCACACTGCTGACCAGCGACAGGACCCGTCCCTGCATTCCCGGTTCGACCACCGATTGGAAGAGCGCGTGGATTGGACCGTTCGCCATCGGCATCATAAAACCGATGACGGACATCGCGACGACCATGACCCAGAACTCGTCGGCAGGCGCGGCGGCGATGGCGAGAATGGCGAAACTGAAAAGCACGATCCCGCTCAGGGAGGTGACAATCTTCCTCTTGAAACCGCCCCATACGCCGAGGGTGATTCCCCCCGCGATCATCCCAATGCCGAAGAAGGAGTCGAGGCTTGCCAGTTCCAACGCGCCTTTGCCGAAGTATTTTGTCACCAGCAGGGGAGTCAATGCCGAGGTGGGCGCGAGTAGAAAGTTAAGAACCGTCGCCATCAAACCGAGCATCAACAGACCAGGCCAGGATGCCATATATTTAAACCCGGCTTTCAGATCTTGCAAAAAGCCCGCCTGCGGCGCGTCGGGATGCGTCTCTTTGCGTTCGGGTTGGGGGATGGAGAAAAACAGCAGGGGAGTGATTCCCAGCATTGCTGTCAACACGTCAATCATCAGGATGTTGTGGGTTGCTAACACGGCAACAAGCAATGCGCCGACCGGCGGCGCGACGATGCTGATCAAACCTTGCAGGGTCTGGTTCGCGCCTGCCACACGCGCAAGTTGTTCCTTTGGCACCATGAGCGATGTGGATGCGGACATGGCGGGATAGTGGAAGGCTCCACCCGCAGATCGGACGGTCAAAGCCAGATACACATGCCAGACCTCCGCAGCGCCAGACCAGAACAGATACGCGAGAAGAAGCGTCGAGAGGGCGATCACCGAATCCGAGAGAATCATGATCAATCTGCGGTTGCCGCGGTCGACAATCGTTCCAGCAATGGGTCCCAAAAGAACCTGCGGCAGCATCCCAAAGAGGGAGGCGGTTGCAAGCACCGTCGCCGAGCCGGTCTTTTGGGTGAGATGCCAAATCAAAGCAAATTGGACGAGCGCCGAACCGAACAGGGAGAAAGCCTGCCCGGTGAAGATGGTGAAGAAACGGACTGCCCAGTTTTTAGGCTGATTCGATAGCGGGTTATTCATGTCTTAAGTTCCGGAAATAATACCCAACACCCAACCATGCCAGACCATAAAGAATTCCGCCGCCCAGTGTGTTCAATAACACGGAGAGTGGAAAACCGAGGATCAGCGCCAGCCCTGCCC
This sequence comes from Anaerolineales bacterium, assembly GCA_034435475.1. Lineage (GTDB taxonomy): Bacteria > Chloroflexota > Anaerolineae > Anaerolineales > Villigracilaceae > Villigracilis. The sequence continues at coordinate 5,459 of DAOTXI010000396.1, read as the reverse complement.
ATGTTGGGAGGACTTTCGCAGACAAGGTTGCAACTCCCAATAAAACAAACCCGATGAACGACAGCAACAAGCCGATGAGAAAGAAAATTCCCAGCGAGTTTTGACCCGCTGCAAGGGTGGCGGAGGCGCTGACCAATATCAGGAATGTCCCTGCCAGAGCAGACCAAAAACCAACCGAGCCAAGTTTGCCATATCGGGACTGGGCATAGGTATGAAGTCCCATAAGGGCGAAGAGGGTGGCAAGCAAGGCGATGATAAAAACAACCTCAAGAACATAATCGGATGTACCCGAAAAAGTTTCCGTCTGCGGCTTGATCAATCCCATCACTGCCTGGAGGATATACCCCAGCCCCGATGCAACCGCCGCGATGACTGTATTACGATTCATGGTACCCATAAAACTTTAGCCTCCTATCTTACGCATCTGCCTGGACCAGGTCCGCGCGCCCAAGCGCCCAAAGGCTGATCCAGCCCATCACTTTGGCAAAGCCGTTGATGACCACTACCGAGACCATGCCGACGATCAAGCCAGTAACTGATGTGACGACCGCCTCCTGCATCGTATCGATCAACATGCCATTCCATAACATGACCTGCGCGTCGGGGAAATAGGTGATGATGAACGGCGTGGCAATCAGCGCCAGGCTGAGCGAAACGAATGTGACCGCAACGGTAAAAGAAATGACCCCAAGAGGCAATTTAAGCAGCAGGTAGCCGAGTTCTTTCCAGAATTGCAGGCTTTTCAGTTGGGCTACTAGAATCGCGGTTGCGCCATCCTTGTCAGAGGGGCGCGCTTCCGGCTTGGCAATCTGCACGCCGAGGAAGAGGGATGTCATCTTGCGGTCAAGGTCGCCCATGATATAGGTGATGAAGATCATCGCTACGAGCAGGGGAATCCCGATGATCGTGATCGCCAGTCCCGCGCCGAGGCTGAACCCCGTGATGAGGATGACAAAATACAGAATGCCCAGCGGCAGGCTCAACAATAAATAAAATAGATTGGGGAGGAATTTTTTCATGATGTGCTCCTATAAAATTTTTCCGGCTTTCGCAAGGGCATCCTTTACGGCCGAACTTGCCTGAAAGATGCCGTAGACTTTGATGGATTCAATGGTCTCGACCGCAAGCGCCACGGGTACATCGTTCGGAATGTTGTAAATGCCGACGATGCTGATCTTGATCTTCTCGCCCTTCGCCTTGTAACGCTCGAAATCGTCCAGGCTGTGATAGAACGCGCCCACCCCAAACGAATGGCGCGTGACCGATTGCTGGACTTCGAGCGTGTGCTTGTCCAACTGCGAGCGGATCGCGGTGCGGATAAAGTCAGTGCGGTTCGAGTAATGACCGTGTTCGACCAGCAGGTCGATCTTGCCGAGGTCCACCGCGCCGAGGTTGATGGTGATTTTTTCAGTATCAGACATGGTTTCTCCTTTATACGATCCTGCCGGTATGCATCAGGGCATCTTTTACGTCGCTTCGCGCATGAATCAGCCCGAAGACGCGGATCGAATCGACCACGTCCACGGCCAGGGCAGGGGAGATGTCGTCGTCGAGCCGAAAACCGCCGATCACGCGCACCTTCACTTTTTCATTTCGGGCGCGGAGTCTCTCCAGGTCGGCGCGCGAGTAATTCATCACACCGAGGGCAAATGATGACCGTACCAGCGCCGGGGCGTCGTCCTCAAAATACAGGTCTAAGCGGACCGGACCAAGGTCAATGATGATTTTCTGTGAATCGAGCATTTTCATCTCCTTTTACCATCCATATGGATGGTATTTTCACGTATTTTACTAATAATTTTTTACTTGTCAAGGGTAAAACATCCATTTGGATGGTGCACGGATGCCGTCTAGCCTCTCCAACACCTTTCCCCGCCTCAACCGGACCTGGAGCCTGTCAGCCCCCATTGACTTTTACCTAGCCGTAACATATTCCGCTCTTGCGGGGGCTTAGCCCTCTCAAGAGCAACCCGGGGCGTCTTATAATCTCCCCATGTCATTCATCTCCCAACCCCCTCGTATCCCATTCCTCCTCAAACTTGGAATTCTGCTCTCCGAACGAATCACCGGCAGGATCATGCTTCCCCCGCGCATTCTCTCCTGGTATCCCAAAGCCGCCATCGGCTCCGGCGTGATGGAAGCCCTCGTCGCCCACGCAGACGGTCGCATGGACAAGCGCATGTTGAAACTCATCCGCATGACCGCCTCCCATGCCGTCGCCTGTCCCTTCTGCGTGGACATGAACTCTTACGAACACCGCAAATATGCAATCACCGACGAGGAAGCCGAATCCCTGCGTGGTGATATTGAGCATGTTGCTTCGTTTTCAGAACGTGAAAAGCTGGCAATTGTTTATACCCGCCTGGTTTCTGCCACACCCCTGAAATTCCATCCGGATATTGTGGAGAAAGTAAAAGCCGCCTTCACCGAACGCGAATTTGTCATTCTCGTCAGCACGGCGGCTCAAGTCAATTTTTGGGCAAGACTTATTCAGGGGTTGGGCATCCCCCCAGCTGGGTTTGGGGAATAGAAAGTTTCTTTCGTTGTTGAAATTCCCTTCCAAATCGTTATACTGTTAAAAATTTCCGGGTCCGGGAGGCTGCGATGTCAAAGAATAAATCGAAGAAAATGGATAAAGCCATTGTGATTGCTTTGATCGGTCTGGCAGGGACAGTGCTGGCAGCATTGATAGCCAGCCCTGTTTTTGAAAAATTCTTTTCAGCCACACCCGCTCCTGAAACAGCAGGAGAACAGGAGGCGGTTTCAGACCGCGTTTTTTGGGAGGATTTTGAAAACGGTCATTTTAGCGGTTTGAGTATCTCTACTCAAGAATGGCAGGTGATGGATTATGAGGGCGGCTCTGTCCTTGAAGTGAGCGGAACCTATACCGGGAACACCACTGTTTCGTTCGGAGCCAATGATTTTTCAGATGGCAGCATCCGGTTTCGACTCCTCTTCAAGAATTTTGGCGGCTTCATCCTAACCTTCCGCAGTAACATGGATGTGGAAACGTATACCCTGTATCTTGCCCCGCGCTCAAACGAAATCCAACTCGGTTACGGCAGCGCGGCAAACGATTGGAATCTTGCGGCGTTCGGCGATGGTATCCGTTCATTCGAATTCACCGAGAGCGTCTGGTATGAAGTGAAGTTGGAAGCCAAAGGCGGTCAGTTCACATTATGGATCGACAATAAAAAACTACTTGCTGCCCGCGATGAACGCCTGCAACAGGGCGGCACGGAATTCGCCGTTCAATACGAAGGGACAGTTTTGCTAGACGATATAGCGGTATATCAGCCAAACCCATAACAAAAAGACCTCCGAAATCATTCGACTTCGGAGGTCTGATTTACCAACTTGCCAATTACTTCCCCAACTTCTTCTTCATCGCCTCGGTCAACGCCGGGAGGATGGCGAACAGATCGCCCACCACGCCGTAGCGGGCTTGCTTGAAAATCGGTGCATCGGCGTCTTTGTTGATAGCAACGATCAACTTCGCGTTGCGCATACCAACCAGATGTTGGATCGCGCCGGAGATACCAGCGGCGATGTACAGGTCAGGCGCAACCACTTTACCGGTCTGCCCAACTTGATGGGCGTAGGGGATGTATCCGCCATCTACAGCTGCGCGGGAGGCGCCAACTGCGCCGCCGAGTAATTTCGCCAACTCAGTAACGAGCGCAAAACCCTGCTGGGCGCGCCAGACTTCGGCTTGCTTCTCGTCCATGCCTGCGGGCGGGGTGAGAGATGGGTTGTTCGAAACGCCGCGTCCGCCAGAGACGATGACAGCCGCGTCGCCGAGGTTGACGGCGCCTTCTGACGCGCCGTAGCCTTCAACGGTGGATTTCGCTTCGCCTGCCGCCGCCACTTTCGTAATCGTGCCGCTCTTGCCTTCGGCGCGTTCGGGCTTGGGGAAGGCGCGTCCGCGAATGGTTGCCATCACAGGCTTGCCGGAGCAGACGGTCTTTTCGATGACCTTGCCTTCGTAGATTGGGCGGGTGGCAACGAACGAGTCGCCATTGGCTTCAAGTCCCGAAATATCGGTCAGCACGCCGGTGTTCAAGTCAATGGCTGCCATTGCCGCCATCTCACGGGTTCGAGCCGTCGTCGGGAACAGGATCAAGTCCGGGCTTTGTGATGATGCGAGCGCGGCGAGGGTGGAAGCATATACCTCAGCACGATAATCTTCCAGCGTGGAATCATCAGCAACGAGGACTTCATCCGCGCCATATTCCACAGCCATCTGTGCAACGGCATCCACGCCTGCGCCGAAGACCAGCGCAACGGCAGTGCCGAAACTTTTTGCCAAGCCAAGCGCCTCCCACGAAGAGGGCTGGACCTCACCTTTGAAGTGGTCGATATAAACAAACGTTTTCATAGCACCTTCTCCGCGATGATTTTGTCGGCAAGTTTTTCGCCGATCTCAGCCGGGGTTTCGCCGGTGATCATTTCGATGGTCGCTTCCTGCACGGGCGGGTTCATCAACTCGGTGCGCGTGACGATGGGGGCGGGGGCGCTTGCGCCGATGTCGCCGAGTGACCAAACCGGGATGGTTGCCTTCGACGCTTTGCGGATGCCCATGAACGACGGGTAGCGCGGCTCGCCAATGCTTTGCACGACGCTTAACACAACGGGAAGATTGGCTTTCATGATCTGCCTGCCCTCTTCGATGACTCGCTCGACCGTGACCGCGCTTCCTTCGACCTTGATGTTGCCAGCCAATCCAAGCATGGGCAACCCGAGAACTCGGGCGGTTTGAGCCGGGGTGAGTCCCGCGCCGTTATCAAGGGTCTGCCGACCGAAGATGACCATATCCGCGCCGCCGATCTTTTGGATCGCCGCCGCCAGCATCTTCGCCGCGCCGACGGTGTCAAGGTTATCGAGCGCCGGGTCCGAAACGAGGACGGCTTCATCCGCGCCCATGGCGAGGGCGTGCTTGAGCGCCTCCTTCGCGGACTCGGGTCCGATGCACAATGCAGTGACGGAGCCGCCGTGTGCTTCCTTCATTTGAAGCGCGCCCTCAACCGCATACTCGTCGAACGGGTTGATGACCAGCGGCGCGTCGCCCCATGAGACCTGCCCGCCTTCGGCTTTTACTTTCGCCTCCGAGTCGGGGACTTGCTTGATACATGCGATGATTTTCAAGGTGTTCCTCCGTAATGGTGTCCGTCCTCGTCATTGCGAGCCGCGCTCTTGTTCTTGCGGCGAAGCAATCCCATGATTAGCTCATAAGATTGCTTTGTCGGGAAGAGCACCCTCCTCGCAATGACGGGGAAAAATGATTACACAAAAAACTTGTCGTACAGATCTTTCCAAGTTGAGTTCTTGCTTTTGATTAAATCCAATTTCTTCTTTCGTGAACCGCCTTTGAGTTGTTTTTCGCGGGCGATGGCTTCCTCCATGGTGCTGTATTCTTCATAATAAACCAGCTTTGTGATGTTGTATCGGCTGGTAAATCC
>DAOTXI010000395.1:0-6883 GCA_034435475.1 Anaerolineales bacterium | reverse complement strand
GTCAACGAACCATTTCGAAGAAATGAAGCTGACAAACTCAAACTATATTCGGTAATCGGCTCATCGCTTAGGTTTGCAATGACAAGGATGTGCTCATTTTCGGCACTGCGTAAAAGGGCAAAGATGGCACGGTTCTCCGTATCTACAAGAACGGCGTCTCCACTTTGCAGGGCAGGATTGGATTTTCGGAGCCGGATCAGGGTTCTGTAATGCTCAAGCAGGGAGTTGGATTCCGCTTCTTCGACCGCGACGTTGGCTGATTCCGCTCCCGGGCTGATCCCACGCCATGGGGTTCCGGTCGTGAATCCGGCGTTCTCTTCTCCGGTCCATTGCATTGGCAGGCGGATGTCTTCGTCGGGTTTGACTCCGGTCATGCCGATCTCTTCGCCGTAATAGATGAATGGTGTGCCGGGCATGGTCAATAAAAGGAAGGCGGCGGTTTTTGCTTTTTCGATATCTCCATCCAGCACGGACATGACGCGGTTTTGGTCGTGGTTGGTTAGAAACGTTGCAAAGTTGAAATCTGGCATGTCCATGAGGGAGAATTTGATGGCACTAACGATGCCGGAATTTGCCTCGCCGTTCACACTTCCCATAATGCCGGAAGCCATCTCAAAGTTGAAGATATGGTCGAGCTCTGTCGCCGTATATTGCTTAATGACTGAGGAGCCTGCGCCATAGACTTCGCCGATGGTGTAGGCTTTCGGATGCGAGGCTTCGTAGGTTTTGTAATACTCCCTGAGCCATTCGTGCGTGAGCGGGGCATTCTCCAATTTGCCGTCCTGTTCGATGAGATGCTTGACCGCGTCGATGCGGAAGCCGTCCACGCCGATTTCATTCAACCAGTAATCGTTGATTTTATAAACAGCGTTGGTTACGGCGGGGTTGGTGTAGTTCAGGTCGGGCATGCCCTCCCAGAAAAAGCCATAGTAGTAGCCATGCTGTCCCTGATGCCAGTTGCCTGCGCCGGGTGACTCCGCCCAGAGATAGTAATCGCGATATTCTGAATCGAGATTTGCGTTCGCATCCATGAACCAGGGGTGCTGGCTGGACGTGTGGTTGATGACTAGGTCGATAATGAGATGCATATCCCGTTTGTGGGCTTCGGCAAGGAGCTTCTTGAAATCGTCCATTGTGCCGTATTCGGGGTTGACGGCGTAATAGTCGGTCACGTTGTAGCCATGATAGGACGGCGATGGGTGGATGGGCATCAGCCAGAGGGCGGTCACACCGAGGTCTTGCAGATAATCGAGTTTGGCTGTGACGCCATCAAAGTCGCCGATGCCGTCGCCGTCTGTGTCGTAATAGGAGCGGACGAAAATTTCGTAGAAGACGGCTGTCCGCCACCAGGCATCGGGGTTGGCGGGGGCTCGGGGCGCTGAGTCAACTGTCGGCGGGGTTGAGGCGCAGGCTGATAGAAAAGATAAAAGCACCAGCGCGGGGAAAATTCTTTTGGGCATGAAAAGTCCGGGTTAAAAAATTTCCCCTTCCTTCTCGGTGAGAGAAGAAAGAGGAAATTTTGTGGGGTGAATTTTTTAGCCTTTGACACTGCCGGTGGTGAGACCGCCGACGATCTGTTTTTGCAGGGCAATGTAGACGACGGCGACGGGGAGGGCGACGATGACGGCCATGGCGGCAAAGCGGTTCCACGGGACGCTGTTGGCATATTGCCCGGTCATGTTGTAGAGGGTCATGGCGAGAGTGTAATCTTTTGGCTGCGAGAGGAAGAGCCAGGTGAGGACGAACTCCTGCCAGTGACCGATAAAGCCGAGGAAGAAAGTGACAGCCAGTTGCGGCATGGCGAGCGGAATGACGATCTGCCAGAAGGTCTGGTTGGCGTCTGCGCCGTCTATGGCGGCGGCTTCTTCGAGTTCGCGCGGGATGGTGTCGAGGTAACCTTTGAGGTTCCAGACTGCAAAGGGCAGGGCGGAGGCGGTCATGGCGATGCCGACGCCGAAGAGGGAGTCGCGCAGGTTGAATTGCAGCCTGCCCCGGTCGCCTTCGGCGCAGGAGGTGAAGGGTTGGACGGCGACAATGCCGTCGCTGCATGTTTTGACCTGCACCTGGTTCAAGAGCAGGTAGAGCGGCGTGCTCAAACCGACGGCGGGCATCAGCAGCGGGATAAAGACGAGGATCATGAGCACTTCGCGCAATTTAAATTTGAAGCGCGAAAAGGCGTAGGCGGCGGTGACGGCAATGCCTAATGCGACTACGCCCACGCCCAGTGAGAGGACGAAGCTGTTGCGCAACAGTTCGATGAAGGTGACCGGGTTGCCGGTGGGTTTGTCCAATACTTGCTGGTAGGCGACGAAGGAGATTTCTTTTGGAATGAGTTCTAATTGGGAGGGGCGGGTGGTCTTGGAACTGAATGACAGGGTGACAATGTACATGATGGGAAACATCACGGAGGCAAGAATGGCAAGCGCGATAAGTTGGAGCAGCAATTGCCTCCAGAGCGGCAGGTTGCGCCCGCTGGTTTGCCCGGAGGTGTTCATGGTCAGAAGGCGGACGATGAAGTGTTTTTCAGCGCGTTTCATTTCGTGCATGTTATGCCTCCTGATAATTTTGTGTGGCGCGGGTGATGCGATTGGTGATCAGGAAGACCACCAATGCCACAGCGAAGATGATGACGGCGAATGCGGCTGCCACGCCGTACCAGCGCAGATTGCGGACGAGGTTGTAGGCGAAAGTGACAAGCAGTTCGGTCGAGCGCGCAGGTCCGCCGCCGGTCATGAAGAACACGAAGTTAAAAAGGTTGAAGGAGAGAGTAAAGCCGTACACTGCGGCGGGGATCATTGCGGGGCGCAGGAGTGGAACGGTGATGCCCCAGAACTGCTGGCTTCCGGTCGCGCCGTCTATGGAGGCGGCTTCGTACAGGTCTTTGGGGATGGATTGCAAAGCGCCGGTTGCGACGACGGACATAAAGGGCCAGCCGAGCCAGAAATTTGCGATCATCATGGCATAGTAGGCAAGAGTCAATGGCGCGCCGGGTAAAAAGCCGGGAATGGGCGGTTTTACGTCCTCGAACCAACGGATGTAGATAGGGTCGAAATTTCCGAGAAAAACGCCGGAAAGACTGGTGAGCAGCTGGTTCATTGCGCCGTAGCGTTCGTCGAAGATGTTCGTCCAAACCGTGGCGACGACCAGCGGCGGCACAACCACAGGCAGAATGTATGCCGCGCGATAGATGCGCTTTAACCAGAGTCCTTCGGTGTTGAGCAGGGTGGCAATCAACACCCCGGCGGGGACGTGCAGGATGACGTTGCTGAGCGCCCACCAAAAATTGAATTCCAGCACGCGGAAGAAATTAAAATTTTCGACCGGTAGCGCCGCTGTGAAAATATCCACGTAATTTTTTAAACCGATGAATTTCAGGTCGGGGGATCTCATACCCAGCAGGAGGTGTTGGGTTTCGAAGTTAGTGAAGGAAATGATCACCTGGTAGATCAATGGGTAGAACGTGATGACCCCCATGACGAGAAAGGCGGGTAATAGGTAAACGTATGGCAGGGCAGGGTTCTTTTGTTTGGTTTTGCCCGGGGAGGCGTTGATAACTGCCATATTTGTCTCCTTTACAAGGCGATGCTAGAGAGATTCAAAAAAGAGGAGGAGCGGACAGGTTCACCTGCCCGCTCCCTTTGTGGTTTCTACTTTCTGTTACTTGGTTGCGCCTTCAAAGGCGGTGGCGACCCAGTCGGCAGCCGGGGTTCCGGCGTCGAAGACCTGATCGGTTCCGCAGAAGTTGCCCCAGTAGTTGCCCATGGCTTCCACCTGCGGGCGGAAGTAGGCGGTGGAGAAGGCATCGAGCAGACCCTGAATGAGCGGGTCAGTCACTTCAACGGTGGTGTTGGCGGGAACGTGACCGGCTTCGTTCATCATGGCTTCCTGGGCGGTTTTGTTGGTCAGGTAGAGGGCGACTTCGATTGCGGCTTCGGTGTTCTGGCTGTTCGGGTTGAAGTACCAGCCGTCCACGCCGAGGAGCGGGTTCGAGGCTCCGCCGGGTCCGGCAGGGATCGGGGCTACGCCGAGTTTATCGCCGAGGGCGGCGCGGTAGTCGCCCATTGCCCAGTTGCCGTTGGTGATCGCGGCGGTGGTGCCTTCGGTGAACGGAGCCAGACCGTCGCTGTCGTTGCGGGGCAAGCCATTCTCAACGGCGATCTGATAGAGGTCGTTGAGGTAGGTCATGGCATCGGCGACCTTTGCCTGATTTGCTTCGTCGGCGACGAAGTTGAACTGGTCGTCGAAGATCTGGGCGCCATACGAGCCAAAGAAACCCCAGTGGTGGTAGCAGCCAAAGCTGATCGAAATTGGTGTGCCGTCTTCCATCAACGCCTTAAGATCGTCGGTGGTAGCGGGGGCTTCAGGGAGCATATCCTTGTTATACCAGAAGACCACAGCCTTCATGGATTCGGGGATGCCGTAGATCTTGCCGTCGTACATCATGCCGCCCTGCGAAAGTTCGCTGTAATCGCCGAGTTTGCCTTCAACGAGGGCGGTGATGTCGGCAATCGTTCCAGCGCGGACCTGACCGCCGAGGTTGTCGTTCGGGGCGATGAACATATCTGGACCGCCGCCAGCGGCAACGTCGGTGTCGTATTTGGTGAAGATGTCGTTAAACGGAACCTGGAGGACGTTGATGGTGATGTTCGGGAGGTCGGTCTTTGCCTGTTCGAGCAGTTTGGTAAGAGCCGCCTCTTCAGCGGAACCGGTGGCATAGGCATGCCAGAAGGTGACTTCACCCTGGGTGGTCGAAGCGCCACCACCGCCGCAAGCAGCAAGCGCGAGGGAGGCGATCACCAGCATACTTAACAAAACGAGCAGATTCTTCTTCATTCTCTTTTTCTCCATTGATTTATTATCTTAGAAAGGGCAATTGCGAAGAACGGTATTTGTGCCTATGCCTATGAGACCACCTCCTTTCACGGGGTTATCGAATGGCTTCCTCGGTTTCCACATCGAAGATATGGAATTTATCCATGTCGAAGATCACCTGCATTTCGTCGCCCACGCGCTTTTTCGAACGCGGGTCAACACGGGCAATGAAAGTGTTCCTGCCCGAAACCAGGTATAGGAAGGTTTCATTGCCCATCAATTCGGTCACGTCTACCTTGGCGGTGACTTTCTCGCCGTGGATATTGGGCGGGGCGAATTCGGGATCGTGGATGTTCTCCGGGCGGATGCCGAAGGTGATTTTCTTGCCATCATGGTTCTTGTATGGTCCTGTAAGCGCGTCGGGAACCTGAACCTTAAAGTCTTCCATATCCACAAAGACCTTTCCGCCGCTGACAGAAATCTTACCGGGGAAGAAGTTCATGGAGGGCGAGCCGATGAATCCGGCCACGAAGAGATTTGCCGGTCGGTCGTATAGCACCTGCGGAGTATCCAACTGCTGAAGGATGCCCTTGTTCATCACCGCAATGCGGGTCGCCATGGTCATGGCTTCGGTCTGGTCGTGAGTGACGTAAATGAAGGTCGTCTGCAAACGCTGGTGGAGTTTGCTGATCTCGGCCCGCATCTGCACGCGCAGCTTCGCATCCAGGTTCGAGAGCGGCTCATCGAAGAGGAAGACCTTTGGCTCGCGCACGATGGCGCGTCCCACTGCCACACGCTGACGTTGACCGCCGGAGAGTTGGCGGGGTTTGCGGTCGAGCAGGTGGGTGATGTCGAGGATTTCCGCCGCTTCACTCACGCGCTTTTTGATCTCGTCCTTTGGCGTCTTGCGCAGTTTCAAGCCGAACGCCATATTGTCATAGACCGACATGTGCGGGTACAGGGCGTAAGACTGGAACACCATGGCAATATCGCGGTCTTTTGGCGCGACATCGTTTACCACGCGGTCGCCGATCGTGATCTCGCCTGAGGTGATCTCTTCCAGCCCCGCCAACATGCGCAGGGCGGTTGTCTTGCCGCACCCCGAAGGACCGACAAGCACAAGGAATTCCTTGTCCTCGACCTTGAAGTCGAGGTTTTTGATGACGTTGACGTCGCCAAAACTTTTGATTACGTTACTGTATGTAACACTAGCCATGATATTGCCTCCAGTCTTGTAATGAGTATAGTGATTTAATTATAACCACAAGGGCGCAATTGCCTATACCTTTAATTAGACAGATAGTTGCACGGTTAAACAAAGTCGGCGATATTTACGGGTTTTCCAATCTCGGCGGATTTTGCCAGCGCCAGGATCGCAGCGATATTTCCACGGCTGTTCTGTAATGAAACAAGCGGCGATTTTTGTTCCAGAATGGCATTGCACATGTCTTCCACCTCGCCTAAATACAATTCCTGCCCCCTGACTCGAATTGTTTGGACCTTGTCGCCGCGGGTGATGACAATCTCACTTTTCGCGCCGGGTTTAAAAGGGGCAGGGATTTGAATCAACCCTTTCGTTCCAACAACCTCCACATAAGACCTGAATTGGGAATTGAACCCGCTGTCGAATTGGGCATGGACTCCATTCCCAAACCTCATCTGCCCATAGAACGATTCGTCGCTTCCTCCTGCGCCGGTAACTTGTGAGCCAAAAACCTCAACCGGTTCCTCCCCGACGACCATCCGCGCAAACGAGATGGGATAACACCCCACATCCCAGAGGCTGCCGCCGCCATATTCCTTCACGAAGCGGTAATTCCCATCGCGGGTCAGCACAAAAGAGAATGCGCTCCGAATCAATTGCAGCCTGCCAATTGCCCCTTCATCCACGAGCTGTTTGACTTTGAAGGTCTGCGGATGATGGCGGTACATGAAGGCTTCCGCCGCCCATTTCCTGGTTTCTTTCGAGGCGGCAACGATGGCATCCACTTCGTTCAATGATAGCGCAAGCGGTTTTTCGCAAAGGACGTGTTTACCCGCACGCAGGGCTTTTACTGTCCATTCAGCGTGG
>DAOTXI010000394.1:0-3883 GCA_034435475.1 Anaerolineales bacterium | reverse complement strand
AGGCACGAGTGCCCAGATCGCATCCATGATGTCATCGGCGGCTTTTTGCAGGGCTTCTTTCTTGTGTGTCGATTCATCCAAGCGCACGGGCGGTATGACCTCGCCCACGTTCATTTCAAACTGCGGGCGCTTCCACTGAAATATTTTCGCCATTTTGCCGCGGGTATCGCCGAAGCCGATGGGAAGGATCGGTGCCTGCGTGAGATGACTTAACCACGCCACACCCGTTTGCGCTTTTTGTTTGCCCGGCTCCCAAAAGCCGCCCTCGGGGAAGATGCCCAACATGCCGCCCTGCTTGAGAACATCCACGCCCATTTTCAAGGATGAATTACTGGTGTACCCGCGGTGGACGGGGATCAAGCCATAGGCGTCTATCACCTTGCCCATCCAACCGTTCCAGGGCATTTCCACGGCGCCCATGAACTCGATCTGTTTGGGCGAGTAGGTTCCCATCAGTACCACTTCCATGGCGCCGGTATGATTGCCTACTACGATCAGCGGACCGTGTTTGGGGAATTTTTTCAAACCTGTGATATTTATCCGTGCCAGAAGTGGAAATAAGCCGCGAATCACACCGCGGTAGCATGTCCTGATAAAGATGTTGCGGGGATATTGGATGGAATACGTCATATTCAAAAAAGCATTTTACCCCGCGGTGAAGCGATTTGTTTAACAAAAAATCCCGTCAAAGCCAGGCCGCTTTAACAGGATTTTCAAACACTTTTCATCAGTTCGGATGGATGAGCATTACCGGGATGCGCGCATGATGAACGACCCGGTCGGCAACACTGCTCATCAGCCAGCGCTTTATGCCGGTTCGCCCGTGGGTAGACATGGCAACCAGGTCTGCATGTATGTCCTCGGCAATGTTGAGGATAACATCCGGCACAGGACCTTCCTGTATGACGGCAGTGACAGGGATATGAAGTTCACCTACTCCATCCCTTATCTTGTTGATCTATTTTTCGGCTTCCGCCTCCTCTTCTTCATGGACCCTCGCTCCAATCGAAGGCTCGCGGTTGAAAAATTCATCGCGCGTGAATTCCATCGTCAGGTATCGAGCCGGGTCGAAGTCGCATCCCTTCCCTGGGACGATATCGAATCCGACCTGTCGCGCGGCAGGCGAAATTATTCTAGGTAATATGTTTTTAATCTCGCAATGTCCGGGTCATTCAACCCCAACCCATTCTGGACATAGTTTTCAAACGCGCCATGATCCTTTTCAAGTTGATCGAACGCCGCGGAGAGATAGCGCTCATCCGCCCGCATGAACCCCCGAATGCCCTCGGCAAATTTTTTACCCTTCAAAAGACGCGCCATGAAAAGTTCCCGCTTGAATGCGGACAATAGATAATCATTCGTCAGCAAATAATCCTGCATGGCGATTTCCGGCGAAACGCCGAGGATGCGCAAAATGACAGCCGCCGCAAACCCGGTGCGATCCTTGCCCGCCGCGCAATGGAAGAGGACGGGGTTTCCGTTGGAGTTTAATAACTCGCGAAAGAACTGACGGTAACCTGGTGTAAATTTCCCCGCCAGTTCCACGTTTGTTTGAACCATATATTCAACCGGGTCCAGCGTCTTCATATTCCTTGTCATCTCATTCCGCGCTTCATGCCAGACCTTCGTGCTGGAATCTTCCATATAAAGATTTAGTAATCGCGCGCCATCGGGCAGTCTGTCGGGTTCGCGTTCCACTTCATGCTCGGCGCGAAAATCAACCACCAGCCCAATCTTCAGCGCTTTCAAAACATTCAAGTCTGCGTCTGTCAATTTATGCAGCGCGTCGGAACGATATAAAGCTCCCCACTTCACAGTGCGATTGTCATTGGTGGAATATCCGCCGATGTCGCGCAGGTTCTTCGTTCCCGAGAGCCGCAAATATCTCTGGTGGGTAATATCGCCAAGTGTCGGCAAATCTGCCTCGCTCAATTTGTTCATGATGAACGTCTCCTTTCAAAACCGCGCCATTATATCGGCATAAATCAAACTGCGGGATTAACAAGCGATAACCATGTGCTAACAGGCGGTTAAGAAATGCGTAACTCATTTATGATTTCAGACGGATGGCTGTTATAAAGGTATAATGCCGTTAACCAAACCAAAGGAAACCAATGAATATCGCAATTGCTCTCGTGCTTGGACTGTTGATCGGCTGGCTGGTCGAGTGGGTTATCGACTGGTTTTATTGGCGGCGTCCGCGGGAGGAAAAGCCCTCGCCTCCCACTCCGCCCGCGCCTGTCCCCGCTTCGACGGCTGTTCCCACGCTGAAGACGCGCTACAAATCCCCGCCGCCTGATGCCGACGACCTGAAAAAGATAAAAGGCATCGGACCGGTCATCGCAAAACGTTTGAACGGGGCGGGGATTTACACCTTTGCCCAACTGGCAGACCTGACCCTCGATGAATTCGAAGAGGCGTTGGGCGACCTGCTCCAACGATTCATCAACGAACGCGCCATCCTGCGGCACGCGCGCGAACTGGCGGATGCCAAAGAACGCGGGGAATCGAAATGACAGAGCCTCTCCGGACGCGTTACGCCCCCGGATATGACCTGTTCAAGTTGATCGTTGCCATTCTTCTGACGATTGCTTTGATCTGGCTACTATTGCAGGAGAACCGGCGCAAATACGAACAGATTGAGATCCTTCCCATCATTGCCAGCACGCCGACTTTGGCGGTTGCTTCACCCGTTGAAGAAACACCCACCCCGGAAATCACCGAAACAGCCGATGTAGCCACTTCAACCCCGGAACCAACTCAAATCGCAGAACCCGCTCCCACCGAATCTCCTGCGCCGGTCGCTCCATCGCCTTCGCCGTCCCCCAAGGCAGGCCCCAGCCCCGAAGCGGATACCTGTCCCTCCAACCCGACCCAGGTTGAAGTCGGTGACATGGTTATCGTATTGGATTGGTTGAATTTTCGTACCGGACCCGGTTTGAATTTTCCCATCCAACACACGAACCGTCCCGGCACCGAAATGGAAGTGATCGGCGGTCCGGTTTGCACGATCAAGGATGAAGACCCGCCCCGCGCCTACCTGTGGTGGAACATGCGCATGAATGACGGGCGGGAGGGCTGGTCTGCCGAGGCGCCGCTTAACTTCCCCAATTATTTTATGGAGCCGGTGCAATAGACTTTATCGAAATTAAGGTAATCAGACTCAAGAAATAATTAGAGGACAAATATTCATATAAATTATCAGATAATGAGGTTGATGAATCACAGATCCAATATGCATCGTGTGGCGTCGTGATGGCGCTTTGAAAACCTGTCAGGCTTTGATAATTTCTGGCAAAATGGGGAAATGTCAAACCACGATGTCCTCATCATCGGTGGCGGTCCGAGCGGACTCTCGACCGCGCTTCATCTTGCGAAGTTTGCCCCGCATCTCGCTCCCCGGATCTTGATCCTCGAAAGGGAGCATTATCCACGCCCGAAACTTTGCGCGGGCGGTCTGGTCATCGACGCGGAACGAATCCTCGCAGCCCTCGGCTTGGATGTGAACGAAATCCCCAACGTAACATCGAGTGAAATCCGGTTTGACTTTGGCGGGAAAGGATTAAGGGTACGCGTGCCGAAAAATCACGCGCTTCGGGTCATCCGGCGCAACGAGTTCGATCATTGGCTGGCGAAAAAGGCAGAGAGTAGAGGATTGGAGATTCGGCAGGGGGTGACGGTAAAGCAGATTCTACCCGGCGCTGACTTTGTGACCGTCGAGACCGATCAGGGAACATGTACCGCGACAGTTGTCGTCGGCGCGGATGGTTCGAATGGAATTACCCGTCGAAGCATCCTGCCACGGGACCCGGTTTATACAGCAAGGGTGTTGGAACTGTTGACCCCCTCCCGCCCCCTACCCCCTTCGGTCACCACCCCCAAA
>DAOTXI010000393.1:0-6590 GCA_034435475.1 Anaerolineales bacterium | reverse complement strand
TGTTTCGCTCTCCTTGTGTATAGTGAAGAAATGCTTTTCAGCAACTGAGCCCTCAACGAGATTTGAACCCGTGACCTCACCCTTACCAAGGGTGTGCTCTGCCAGCTGAGCTATGAGGGCATTGCGTGCTGTAACCCCATCGAATGGGGAGCGCCGACCATTGCGGCGCTGTGGGCAGTGAAGGATTCGAACCTCCGAAGTCTTCTGACAACTGATTTACAGTCAGTCCCCTTTGGCCACTTGGGTAACTGCCCATGCTGATTTGTTAACCGATCACCGATTCTTTGCTCAAACGGTAATCCAGAGCCGACGACGAGAATCGAACTCGTAACCGCCCGCTTACAAGGCGGGTGCTCTGCCGATTGAGCTACGTCGGCAAGTTACTAAGCGGACAGATTATACCAAAACAATTCCGAGCGTCAAGCGAATTTCACCGCAATGAATCTGGAATAATGCCGGAAAACTGCACCCTTGACAGGCATATCCGCTTCGTTTATTATTAGAACAAAAGTTCTAATATGGAAAACACCGATCAACTCGACCTGATGCTAAGCGCATTGACTGAAATAATCGAGGAAGAAAAGGGGAAGAAGGCTTCGCCTCAAACTCCGCCCGGGCCTGTCCTGCCAAACCTGGGCAAAGTCCTCGCTGGAGTCTCCCCTCTCCCCTCCGAGGCGCTCTTCCTTGGCATGGCAAACGACGGGCTGCCGGTCCTGCTCAATTTGCATGACCCGGTCCCCGGTCCGATTCTGATCGCCGGAAATCCATCCACTGGAAAGACCCGCCTCCTTCAAACCATTGCCCGGGGTGTTGAAGCCCTTCACGCCCCAGAGATGGCTCAGTATGCGATCATCTCGAAGAAGCCCGATGAATGGAAATCATTTTACAAGGGCAAGAACAACATTGGTATTTATCGGTCTGGCGAAGAAAACACCGCCGAGTTGATCCGCTCCCTTGTCACTTGGGCGCACAACAACAAAGGAGAAGGACAATCCATCATCCTGCTCGTGGATGAACTAAACGATATAACCGACCTCGACGAACAAACCCGGCAACACCTGCGCTGGCTCCTCCTGCGCGGACCCAGCCGCCGCGTGTGGACATTCGCAGTAATGAACGCCGAGGATGCAGAATCCATGAGCGAGTGGCTGGAGTTCTTCCGCACACGCCTGTTCGGTTTTGTGGACGACTCCGACACAGGAAAAATGTTGACAGGAAATTCGCCGCTCAACCACCTCTCCCCCCGCGAAGAGTTCGCCATGCGCGAAGGGAATCAATTGCTCAAGTTCTGGCTACCATCCATTGACTGAAGAAAGGCAAACCTCATGCATACCGGACTCTTGTGGTACGACAACGATCCGCGCACAACTTTAAGTGTGAAGATACAAAAGGCAATGGATTACTACAACAAAAAATTCGGGCGCAAACCCGATCTGTGCCTGGTACACCCCAGCATGATGGAAACAGGCAAGGGACAGGTCGAACTCGGAAAACTTGTCGTCCGCGCCTATCGCTCCGTCATGCCCGGTCACTTCTGGATCGGGACGGAAGATCAAAAGTAAAGCGCGCGCAATAGGCGTTCTTCAACGCCGCCCTCAATGTCAAGCCGAGATACGGACTTTCCTTTCGCCGTCCTGTCTCCTTGTATTCCCTCCCGTAAACTGGCGTACGGGAGGGATTTTTTATATCTGGCACGAAAAAGCGGACGTTAGAGAACGTCCGCGGCACAGGTCGCGTGGAAAGATGGTTATTCGCCTATTGCAGATACAAATGCAATCGCCTGACTCTCTGTATGGCTCAAACTCACCGACCAGGTCGTCAGACCCAATTCCTTTGCCAGCTTTTCCCCTTCCCCGTACAAAGTCAAATACGGCGCCTTCAATTCATCCGAGCCGATTTCGATTTCAGTCCAGGAAACTTTGCCAATGCCGCAGCCAAGCGCTTTTGCCGCTGCCTCCTTTGCCGCAAACCGCGCTGCCAAAGAATTAACCCGTCCATTGCAGTCCTCCAACTCACGCGCCGTAAAGACGCGATTCAAAAACCGCTCTCCATGCCGCTTGATTGCCTCGGCGACGCGCCTTATTTCAACCAAATCAACGCCTGTTCGTAAAATCACCAACCACCGACCTCCAATCACCAATTACCAATCTCCAACCTCTCACCCACCAATTACGCATCACTCTTCACGGTCCCGCCGTCGCAATCACCAACCGCTCCGGGTCAATATACTTCCGCGCCACCTCAACCACATCGGCGGGGGTGATTTTGCGTACCAAACCTTCATATCGCTGATAGTAATCCATGCCAAGACTGTAGCGGTATATGTTCAGAATCGCGCCAGCCATCCCGCCGTTCGATTCCAACGAGAGAGGCAGCCGTCCGATAAAGTTTGCCTGGCTGTCGGCAAGCTCAGCCCTCGTCACTCCATTTTTCACAAATCGCCTGAGTTCCTTTTCGATCAGCCCAAGCGCCTTCTTTAAGTTACCGGGGTTCACTCCCGCCGCCACCTCCCAACTGCCGGGACCGATCCCCGAATGCAAACTTGAGTACGCATAATACGCCAGCCCGGCTTTTTCCCGCACCGCATTTCCAATCCGCCCCATCATCCCGAACTGACCCAGGATCGAATTGCCAAGCGACGCTGCCATAAAATCGGGGCTTTTGCGGTTGGGTCCGAGCGTGCCAATCACCAGATCCGATTGCGATTTGCCCGGAATCGGATGATGCTGCTTGACAATCTTCTTCACCGGTTTGAGCGGAGGAAGAGCAGGCGGCTCTTTCTGACCCGGAACCTGCCAGCCCCCAAGAAACTTTTCCACCGCCTCAGCCGCTTTCTTCGGGTGGATCGCCCCAACGATGGCAATGACCAGTCCCCGAGGTCCGAAGTGGAGGCGGTGAAATTTTTCAAGATCATTCCGCGTAATAGACTGAACCGTTTCCACAAATCCATCGGTGGGCTTGCCATAGGGATGGTCGGCATAGAGAAATTGTTCGAAGACCAAATCCGCCATGTCTGAAGTATCCTGCGCGCGCAGGGCGAGACCTGTGAGAAGTTGAGTTCGCAAGCGTTCCACTTCTTCGGCTGGAAAGGTCGGCGATTGCAAAGACTCAGACAACAGGCTCAGAAGAGTCGGCAAATCCTCCACCAATGCCCGCCCGCCGAAGTTGACGTTATGGACTCCCGAATCCACGCCGAGACTCGCGCCAACCGACTCAAGTTCGTTGTAAATGGAATCGAAGGTCCGCTTTTGCGTGCCGCGCATTAACATGCTTGAGACAAAATCTGCCAGACCAAGTTTATCGTCCGTCTCGAAGATCGAACCGGCTGGCAGATACCCGCCGATATTGACAGCCGGGCTGTTGAAATTGGAACGCGCCAGCACGGTAATGCCATTCGATAATGTGACTTGATGCACATCTTCGGGGCTTGGAAAGGACGTTTTGATTTTCTCTGCCATTTATGCCGCCTTCCCTTTTGGAATATAGACTCCCACAACGCGCTTGTTCGGTTGAAAGTAAATTTGCGCCACACGTTGCACATCGCGTGGCGTCACTTTGGCAAGTTTTTTCAGATAGTCGGTGTACCAACCATAGTCTGAGAACATTGAGGTGTACCCCATCCAGAATGCCTGGTTTGTGATGTTCTCGCTCCCATAGGCAAAGACAGCGCGAGCCTGTTTGACAGCGCGTTTGATCTCCTCTTCAAGGGCAGGTTCATCCTGCATCCTTTTGATCTCATCGTCGAGTGCGGAAAGGGCCTCCTCCGGCTTTTTATCCGGACGGTGGACGATGGTAAAACGGTAGAGGAACGGGTCGATGGTGGATTCTGCCCAGCCGGATACATCCACGGCGAGTCCTTTATCCACTAGGGCGCGGTAAAGACGGCAGGTCTTATAGGAGAGTCCGCTGGCACCGTTGAGCAGGCTTTCGAGCACCTGGAGCGGGAAATAATCCGGGTGGGTGGCATTTGGAAATGGATACGCAATTTGCGTGAACGCCGTCTCGCCGGGTCCCTCCACGGTCAGGCGCAATTCACCTTTTCGTTCCGGTTCCGGGCGTGCAAGCCGCGGTGGAATATCACCTTTGGGAATCGGCTCGAACAATTCGCGGATACGTTTGAGCATGGATTTGGAATCAAAATCACCGGCAAGGGAAAGAACCGCATTGTTCGGCACATAATACGAACGGTAATGCCCATAAAGGTCGTCGCGGGTCATCGAACGCAGGTCTGCCATGTCACCGATGATCTCGTGATGGTATGGATGCACCCGGAAGGACGCGTTTTGCACCGCCTCCCCCAGCAGGAACATCGGCTCGTTCTCGGAGCCTTCGCGTTCAGAGATGATGACCGTTCTTTCTGATGCGACTTCTTTCGTGTCGAAGAGGCTTTTAGTCATCCTATCCGCTTCGAGGCGCAGGGCAAGATCAATCTTGGCGGCGGGCATGGTCTCGTAATATCGAGTTGAGTCGCGCGATGTGGAGGCATTCCACCTCCCGCCTTCGCGTGAGATGGCTTTATCGAGCACGCCGCCGGGAAATTTTTTCGTTCCCTTGAACATCATGTGTTCGGTCCAATGCGAGATGCCGGTTTTACCCGTCGCTTCGTCGCGTGAGCCGACCTTGTACCAGACCCAGGAAGAAATAATGGGAGCGGTTCGAATCTCCTTCAACATGACCTTCAAGCCGTTCTTGAGCGTGACTTGTGTTATGGGTTTTTTCATTTATCTCCTGGGGTTTTCATAGACCTGACAGGTTTCATCGCGCGGCGCGCGCAGTCAGCACCTATGAGTCAAATTGGCGTCGCTTAATCCGGGTTCTGTGGAAACCTCTCAGGTCTTTATCATTTTTCACGGGCAGATCGGCTGTCCATCCATATCCACTGCCGCAGGTTCGAGGATGCAGTAAAGGGGTTTAATAACCTCCTGCAAACCGATAAATGGGTCATTAAGTGAGGTGGCGCTGAGCGGGATGTTTACCGGCACATTCAATGTGACGGGGACCTGCTTATCCACCGGGACAGTGAGATTCAAATTCACCGGCAAAACGGTTCCCGCCGGGAGGATGATGGTTGTGTTTGCCTGGCTGATGTTCAGCCCGCCGGTATTGACGGTCACTTTCGCATTCGTGATGGTGACATCCTGGCTGAGGATGACGTTGGTTGCCTGATTCAATTGCAGGTCGAACTTGACCGGGATGGTAGCGTCAACCACGACATTGGTTTCGATGGTGGCTCGTTCCATCAATTCAAAATTCGTATACAGGCCGCGCGGGAGTCCCATCAACGCCGTGCTGGCGCCCATCACTTTTTCCATATCCAATTTCAGGCGATAAACGCTGATGATGAGGATGATCAATACTACCGTCATAAGCAGGTTGATGGTAAGAGATATAAGGCTTGCAGTCGTCCATAAGCGCGGACCCCACGGGGAAATCCCGGCCCCAAGTGCGGGATTCAACTTCGGGCTTGAGGCTGAAGCGGGCGAAGCATCCACCCCAGGGTTGATCGCGGGAGTGGGCCCGGTGACGGAGGTTTTTTGTCCGGCATCCGTTTTTCTGGGAAGCGAATTCAGCAGGATATTTTTATCGGCGGCTGGGGGTGTCTCGCTCACTGTTTCGCGCCGGTTCGAGTCTTTACGGGGCAGGCGTGAAAGCGGGATGAAACTGGCGATAAGCTTTCGGAATTTTTCCACAGGGTCTTGTTTTTTCGGCTCTTCTGTCATGGCGGCTCCTGTTTAATCCATTACATTTGTTACATAATCCTAACATAGTTGAACCGAAGACGCCGGATTTGTTGTAAGATAAATTTGAAATGAGGATAACTTGTAGAGGTTTTATTTTTAAAATATAATGCGATAGTTTATGTCCAATTTTTAAGGAGAGATGATTGTGAATAACCAATATTTTGTCGCCGTGATTGGCGCAGGCCCGGCCGGTATTTTCGGCGCGCGAGAACTGGCGAATAACAATGTGCGGGTGGCGCTTTTCAACCGCGACATCAAGGCGGGTGGTCTTGCCGAATATGGCATCTACCTCGAAAAACATACGATGAAAGAGGGTCTGAGAAAACAATTCCGGCAGGCGCTCGACCTGGACAATATTGACTACTATGGGAATATTGCCATCGGTTCTTCTGGCGCAGACATCACATTCGACCAGATTCGGGCAATTGGTTTCGACGCGATGCTTGTCACGGCTGGAGCACAAGGCACCAAAAGTTTGAGCCTGCCCGGTGAAGAGTTGGATGGGGTCTATCACGCCAAGGATGTCGTATACCACTACAACAAACTGCCTCCGTTCAGCCAGCGCAATTTCCGCTTTGGGAAGCGTTGCGCCATCATCGGCGCGGGAAATGTGATGGTGGATATTGCCAGATACCTGATCAACCACCAGGGGGTGGAGAAGGTGACGGCTGTCGTCCGCCGCGGACCGGCAGAGGTGAATTTCACCAAGGATGAGATGAAGCATTTAATCGCATATCTCGACTTGAACGAATTCGAAAATGAAATGAAACGCGTACAGCCCGCTCTTGACGCCATCAAACAGGACACGCAGATTGGGCGAAACAAGATACTCGAAGCTCAGTCCAAGGC
>DAOTXI010000392.1:0-5115 GCA_034435475.1 Anaerolineales bacterium | reverse complement strand
GGGTTGCTGTCCTTCTTCCTCTGGCTTTCGGGGCGCAACCTGATGATCGCCGTCGGGATGTTTACAGCCATTGCCGGTCTCGCAGGCTACCTTTCAAGCCGCGAAATCCGGCAGACCCACGGCTCGGAAGTTGCTGTCTTCTTTCTCATGCTCATGTTCCTGTATTACCGTCATCACAGCGGCACGACCATGTCAGAATCGCTGGGCGTGCCGGTCAGCCTGCTGGGCGTCGCCCTGATCTGGCGCGGAATCACAAGGCACAGCGAATGGTCGGCTCTATTCGGGATAACCATGATCGCGCTTGCCTTGAACATCCGCCCCGGCGCGATGTTCGTCCTCCCCGCCCTGCTCCTGTGGGGCGGATGGTTTTTTCGCGGACAGGGCAATTTTTCCATAAAGTTCTTCGGGCTGGGAACCGCCGCCATTCTGCTGGTCTTTTACGCAAACAATTTGATGATCGCCTTCGTCAACCCGGGCGGGACCGCTTTCGAAAACTTTGCCTGGGCGTTTTACGGGCTGGCTTCGGGCGGCAAGTCCTGGACCTATATTTTCGAAGCGCATCCCGAATTGAGTCTTCTGCCAGATTCCGAAGTTACGTCAGCCATTTACAAACTCGCGTTTGAACTCATCCTTACAAAACCGGAACTGATCTTGAAAGGCATGTCCTTCTACTGGCGCATGTTCTTCTCGAACACCTGGTATAACGCCTACGCATTCGTCGCCGGAGATAATTATCAGGTCAATGAGGCGGCGCGTTGGAGCATGTACTTGTTGAACGGGTTGGGCATCTACAAGTGGTTCAAAGACCGAGGTAACCCTTACACAAGCCTTGCCGTGCTGACCGCCCTGGGCGTGCTGGCATCCGTGCCATTCGTCCCACCCACCGACGCCTACCGGGTGCGGTTATACGCCGCCACCATCCCTTTCTTTGCCCTGCTGCCCGCAATGGGACTCGCCTTCCTGGTTGAAAAACTCCCCGCCCGATTTTTCAAACTCCCCGTCGATTCCATCGGTGAAAGCCGCGCTTCTGCGATCATATCCGTTGGTCTGATCGCATTTCTGATCGTCTCCCCAATCCTGATAAAAATAAACGGCAGTCTGCCCACCGCGCCGGAAGCGAGTTGCTCCGACGGGCTGGCAGGGTTTTATACCCGCTATGATGACGGTGTGGGGGTCAACCTCCATCGCGAAAACAAAGCCTTCATTGATTGGATGCCCGATTTTCATATCAGCATCTTCCGCCGCAACATCCACAGCCTGCCCGATTCATACCTGATCTCAGCCATGAGTTCCATTGACCCGGAAAGCACGCTCTTTTACGCCCTTGACCTGTTATCGAACAGGGAAGCGATTGCCATCCTGCCGACAGGGCAATTGCCCGAACCGGGGTCGTCGATCCTGTTGTGCGGTGACTGGGTCGAAAATCCCGGCACTCCCTATGTTTTCTTTGCCGCAGAGCAGGTCATTGAGGCGGGAAGTCCATAAGGTTGTCATTCGGAAAACACATGGTATAATGCCCGTCGCTTTAAATATTGGAGAGGTCGCGTAGTCTGGCTTAGCGCGCACGCTTGGAAAGCGTGTAACCCACAAAGGTTCGCGGGTTCGAATCCCGCCCTCTCCGCCAAAAAAATGTCCCGCAAGGGGCGTTTTTTTATTTTCGGTTCACGCGCCCCCATTGAGGGGATGATATTCGAATCCCGCCCTCTCCGCCAAAAAAATGTCCCACTGCAATGGGATATTTTTATTTGAGGCTCACACGCCCCCATTGAGGGAGTCGAATCCCAGCCTCAAAGCTAAAAACAAAAGTCCACTTTTTGCGTGGACTTTTGTTTTTTGATTGACAATCCTAAATTCGTATTCGAGTGCCAGGGGATGTTACGGTCTGCCCCCATTTCCATTCCCGTTTCCATTACCGCCCGCCCACAACGGCTGACCGGTTTCATTGCGGAAGGTGTAGGTCATACCTGTCGCGTCCATCGTGACCGAGATCGCGCTGTTCACGCCCTGGTCGCCGTAGAACATCACCACCGTCATGCCATCACCAGCCACAGGCGCGAACCCAAGCCACTGACTGTAGCGCATGTTGCCCGTGTCCACATACATTGCCTGACCATCATCGGCAGTGAAACTGATTCCCATGCCGTCGTAAGCTGTGACCACACCGTGGACCGTGACCGCGCCAGAGATATTCGCCTGCGGAACGCCGCTTCCAACCTGACCTTGAGCGGATTGCCCAGCCTGAGCATTTCCTCCGCCATTACCGTTTCCATTGCCGCCCTGTTGACCGTTGCCGCCGCTGGTTCCGCTGAATGCCGCAAGGTGGCTGTACGAAGCGTTCATCAAGTTGGCGTAGACCAATTGAAGATCGGCGTTGTCAGTTTGAGCAAGGCGGACTTGTAAATCCGCGATGTCGGTCTCTTCGACCAATACGCCAACCTTCATTGCCTCTTCCAAAGAGACGGAACCTTGCGCGATCAGTTGGTTGTACAAAGCCTGAAGGTTGGCATCTGCAAATTGACCAGGAGCAAGCGCGGGGTCGGTCAGACCGTAGCAATCCAAGAGCAGTTTGATCTCGTCCATGTGAGCCTGTTCGCTGGCAGCAATATTCTGAAAGACAGGTTGTCCCCACAGCGCATACATCTGGTTGTAGACATCACGCGCGAGTTTTTCTTCTTCGCGCATGAACAGCAGTGCGGCGGCTTCTTCGGCGCTCAGATCTGAAGCGGGGATGGCAGTCAATTGCACGCCGCCTCCGCCAGTCTGTCCACCATTGCCGTTTCCATTTCCGTATTGAGCAGCGTCATTGGTATTCACAGCAGGAACCGCAGGGGAAGCAAAAGCATTGTAGGCACTCGCGCCCACGGCGATGACGATCACCGCTGAAAGGATGCCGATAAGAATGTGTTTGAAATTGTTGAACATGGTTTTTCTCCTTGATATATCACGCACTTGAACGTGACCTTCTTTTTTTACGATGCCCCCATCATAGAACTTCCATGTAAAGGCTTTGTAAATATCCATTCAAGACTTAAAAAATCTTTTTGTTATTAATCACATGCAACTGTACCCCGCCAACGACAATAACTAAAATAAATTCGCATCATTCGCTCATTCGCGCTATTCGCGTTAATCTTTTGAATTTTCTCTTTACCAAATCTTCACACATCCTTTTACCTCTCTACAACTTGCATTGATAAAAACAACAACATGGACTCAAATGGAAAATCACGAAGAAATCTTCGTTAAAGGAAACCTGATGGACGAACAAACACCTACTCCCGAACCTTCAATCTTTCAACGCATGAAACACCGCCTCACTCCCGAAGGCGTCCCAGCCGATGACCGTGGGCGCATGCGCATGGTCATGGAAAGCCTCATCCTGCACATTCATCCCGCCAAAGTGGAAACCACCTCTATGAAGTGGACCTACACTTGGGGCTTGGGCGGACTCTCTGCCCTGCTCATGACCATCCTCGGCGGCACAGGCATCATCCTCATCAACAACTACACTCCCGCCGCGCCGCAAGCCTACCTCGACATTCTTGAGATCAATTCCAACGTCTGGTTTGGCGAACTGATTCGAAACCTGCATCACTGGAGCGCGAACCTGCTCATCGTGGTCACCGTGCTTCATCTGATTCGCGTCTTCGTCACAGGCGCGTACCGCCCGCCGCGTGAACTCAACTGGCTCATCGGTGTTGCCATGCTGCTGCTCGTCATCGGCTCGAACTTCACGGGCTACCTGCTCCCGTGGGATCAACTCGCTTATTGGGCGATCACCGTCGGCACCAGCATCATCAGCTATGTGCCGCTCATCGGGCAATGGCTCAGTCAACTCATCCTCGGCGGACCCGAAGTGGGCGCGAACACGCTGCTCAACTTTTATTCCATGCACATCTCGTTCATCCCGCTCGCCATCTTCGGGCTGATGTCCTATCACTTTTGGCGCGTCCGCAAAGATGGCGGTCTTACCATTCCAAAATCTTCAAAGCAGATTGAAGATCCTAAACCCGAACGCGTGACCACCATCCCAAACCTGACGGACCGCGAAATGATCTTCGCCCTCTCATGGACTGCTGCGCTTCTTCTCTTCTCCATGCTTGTTCCGGCTCCATTGGAGGGAATCGCCAACCCAGCCTTATCTCCCAACCCTGCCAAAGCGCCGTGGTATTTCATGGGTTTGCAGGAACTCCTGCTGCACTTTCACCCCTTGGTCGGCGCCATCATCATCCCATCGCTTGCGATTGCGGGCATCATCCTGCTCCCCTTCTTTGACTTGAATCTCAAAAGCGTCGGCGTCTACTTCCGCTCCCAACGTGGACGCGCCCTCACCGTCCTCGCCATTGGCATCGCGCTCATCGCCACCCCCATCTGGGTCTTGCTCGATGAATATCTCCTCAACTGGACTCTCTGGCTGCCCACTTGGGACGCCCTCCTCTCAAATGGAATCATCCCCCTTGCAGTCATCGCCCTGCCGCTCACTCTGCTCGATGACCGCATTCACAAAATCTTCCAAGCCGACACCGAAGAACGCGTACTCTTTATCGCAACCTTCCTCTTCACCGCTTTTATCGTCCTTACCCTCATCGGCATCTACTTCCGCGGACCTGGCATGAGCCTCTATCTCCCGTGGAATATGCCCGTGGCAGTTCATTAGTCAAATCGTTGAATAGTTCATAGTCACCAATTACCAATTACCAATTACCAATTACCACTTACTGCTCACTGATAACTGATCACTTCTTTCCCACTGGAACCCAACATGACAGAAACTTCTTCTAATCTCTCCCGCCGCGACTTTCTCAAAATCACCTGGGCATTCTTTGGCGGAGTCGTTGCCCTCGAAACCGCAGGCGTCTTCCTCGCCTATCTCCAGCCCCGTCTAGCCGAAGGTGAATTTGGCTCGGTCATCACCGCAGGCTTGGTCGATGACTTCCCGCCCAACTCCGTCACCCACATCCCGAATGGACGCTTCTACATCGTCCGCATCGGTGACGGTGGCTTCCTCGCCGTCTATCATCGTTGCACCCACCTCGGCTGCACCGTCCCTTGGGACTCGACTGCGCAGAAATTCGTCTGCCCGTGCCACAACTCCCAATTCGACCAGCAAGGCAC
>DAOTXI010000391.1:0-1831 GCA_034435475.1 Anaerolineales bacterium | reverse complement strand
GATGAAGTCCGCCGCATCTTGGACAAGATGGGCAAGCCGCTGGTCATCCCTGAAGAACTTGTCCACTACAGCGAATGGGTGCATGTCATGCGCAATAAGTTCGCGGAAAAACAAACCGTGGACATGAGCATGATCCGCGCCACGGTTCACCCCGCCTGCCATTACTACAAGATCGTCGCGGAAGATGCCATCTACGATCCCGACATTTACGGCGGTCAACGCACCGCCACCGTGACCGCGACTCTCGAAGCGCTCGGTATTGACGTGGCAGACTACTCCACTTGGTTCGACTGCTGCGGCTTTGGCTTCCGCCATGTGCTCGTTCAGCGTGACTTCACTCGCTCTTTCTCCACACTGCGCAAGATCGAAGTGATGAAGAACGAAGTCAACCCCGACTTGACCGTGACCCATGACACGGGTTGCGTGACCACTCTCGATAAGAGCCAATTCTCTGCCAAAGCCCATGACCGCAATGTGGGAATCCCCGTTCTATCTGACGCGCAAGTTGCGGCGCTGGCGATGGGAGCGCATCCCTTCCGCGTTGTGAAATTCCACTGGCATTCCACGGATTGGCGTCCGTTTCTGGACAAACTTGGAATCAACTGGCAAAAATACTGGGATGAATTCCAGAACGACCTTGAACTGATCCGCGCTGGGCAGAAGTCTGGCATTACCTGGGAAGACGCGGACAAACCTGTCATTTACGCGTAATCGGCGTTCTCAAACGCCGAGCGGACGTTAGAGAACGTCCGCTACGCCTTTAGGAGATGAATGTCATGGGAACAGCAAGCGTTCAAGGACAGATGTGGGGTGCGCGCGCCAGAGATTGGGCGGATGTGCAGGAACGAGTCGCCAATCCGCTTTTCAAAGCGGTGTTGGATGAGGCTGCCCTTGGCGCGAATGCGTCGGTTTTGGATGTCGGCTGCGGCTCAGGCATTTTTTGCGAGATGGCTGCCAAACGCGGAGCCAAGGTCAGCGGGTTGGACGCGGCGGAAACGCTTTTGGAGATCGCCCGCGAACGCGTTAGCGATGGCGACTTCCGCGCAGGCGAGATGGAAGAACTGCCATACGAAAACAAGTCATTCGATCTGGTGACGGGTTTCAGTTCATTTCAATTCGCGGGAAACCCTGCCAATGCCTTGCGCGAAGCGAGCCGAGTTTCAAAAAGCGGCAAGGTCGTCATCGCGGTCTTTGGCAGGCGCGAAGAAAACGAATCCGCGGCATACATTGCGGCAATGGGTTCATTGCTGCCTCCGCCGCCCGCTGGCGCACCAGGTCCGTATGCCCTTTCTGCGGATGGCGCATTGGAAGCCCTTGCACAAACTGCTGGATTAATTCCTGGCGAAGTCAGGAAAGTGGACTGCCCGTGGGAATATCCCGATGAACAAACGGCGCTTCGCGGCTTGCTTTCATCGGGTCCAGCCATCCGAGCCATTCAGCACACGGATGAAGCGACCGTCCGCGATGTGGTTTTGAAAACGCTTGAACCATTCAAAACCGCAACTGGCGGATATCGTCTTGAAAATAATTACCGCTACATGATCGCAACAGCGGCATAAGAAAAGAATACCTTCGGAGGAACATCCATGGCATCTAACAAAGTGTTAGTCATCGGCGGCGGACCTGCGGGATTGGAAGCGGCTCGGTCTGCGGCTGAACTCGGCGGGGAAGTCATTCTCATCGAAAAGCGTGAACGTCTCGGCGGGACGCCCGACCGTGAGAACTACGCCAAACTCACCCATCACTGGCGCGACGCGTCGGAAGCGATGGCGGAACTGGCGGCGGCGGTCACGAACCACCCGCGCGTGCAAGTGAAGTACCAAGCCGAAGT
>DAOTXI010000390.1:0-5831 GCA_034435475.1 Anaerolineales bacterium | reverse complement strand
GTGATGACCGTGCTGACGAAGGGATTCTTCAAACACCAGGCAAGCGCCAATTGCGACATGGTCGCCCCGATTTCCTTTGCAATAGGTTCAAGAGCGGCAACTTTTTCGAGCCTTTCCTGGTTAGTCAGGCGGTCATTCAGCCACTCGTAACCCTTGAGCGCGCCGCGGCTGTCTTTGGGAATGCCGCCCAGATATTTCCCTGAAAGGAAGCCCGAAGCCAGCGGACTCCAGGTCGTGGTTCCATAGCCGTAATCGGTATAAAAACGGACATAATCGCCTTCGAAGCGTTTGCGATTGAACATGTTGTACTCCGGCTGTTCCACCACCGGCTTGTGCAGATGATGCCGCTTTGCGATCTGGATCGCTTCGATGATCTCCGAAGCCGACCATTCGGAAGTGCCCCAATACAACGCCTTGCCCCACTCGATGATGTTGTGCATCGCCCAGACCGTTTCTTCGATGGGAGTCGTTTTATCCGGGCGGTGACAGTAGATCAGGTCCACATAATCCATTTCGAGCCGCTTCAACGAGTCGTTAATGCCTTCGATCAGGCGTTTGCGGTTAAGTGTGTTCTTCTCGTTGACGCCGTCGTTCAAGCCCCAGTAGAACTTGGTCGAGACGAGGTAACTCCCGCGCCGCCAGCCCAGCTTCTTCAACGCAGCGCCCATCACTTCTTCCGACTTCCCGCCCGCGTACACTTCGGCATTATCGAAAAAGTTCACGCCATAATCATAAGCCGCCGTCATGATCTTCATGGCGGCGCTCACGTCCACCTGATTCTTGAACGTAACCCACGAACCGATGGATAACTCACTGACCTGTATTCCCGTCCTGCCTAGATGACGATACTTCATTGTTCCTCCGAATGATTTTCTAATGTCATTCTGAGCATAGCGAAGAATCTCTCCGCCAGTCGTAGAGACCCTTCGCTACGCTCAGGGTGACAACCTGATAACACCATTATAATCACCCCATGCGAAAAACATTGCTGGCATGTCTGCTTCTTGTCTCCTGCGCAACATCCCCCACACAAACCACAGATGCGCCGCTTAATCCCATCTTTACTGACACCCCCAAACCAACCCTCACGCCGAATATCCTTGTCGTCAATTCCACGCCCGTCCCGACCAACACCCTGCAAGTCTACATCATCAAAGAAGGCGACACGCTCAGCGAGATCGCGGAAAAATTCAAAATCCCCCAATCGGAATTGATCGCAGCGAACCCGGATGTGAATCCGAACGCGCTTCCCATCGGCGGGACTATCTTCATCCCGGACCCTTCCGCCCCTCTCGCCGCCGCCTCGACTCCCACGCCCGAGCCTGTTCCTATTACCCAAGCCGCCTGCCACCCCACAGCGGACTCCGGTAACTGGTGCTTCGCACTCATTCAAAATAACACGCCAGATGTCCTTGAAAATGTTTCAGCGCAGATCACCCTGCTCGATGAAAATAATAACGCCGTCACAAGCCAGACTGCATTCCCTCCGCTGGACATCATCCAGCCAAACGAATCGCTGCCGGTCTATGCCTTCTTCCCGAACACACCATCAGATGTCACCCCGCAGATTCAGTTACTGAGCGCCATGCAGGGAGATGGAAGCGAATACCTGCCCGCCTTTCTCGATAACACCTCCGCCGAAATAAACTGGGACGGCAGAACCGCCAACGTCCGCGGACAAATCCATTTGCCCGCCGAATCAAACGCCGCAACCCAGGTTTGGGTCGCGGCGGTGGCGTTTGATTCAGTTGGGACTGTCATCGGCTTGCGCCGCTGGGAAGGCGGAGGAATCCAGCCGGGGGGTACGATCAACTTTGAATTTCAAGTATCCAGCGTCGGCGGGAGAATCGAGGCGGTGGAGTTTGCAGTTCAGTCAAAGTAAACCTGACAGGTCTCATAAATTCAATTTATTTCAAACTTCACTCACTGAGACCTGTCAGGTTTTTTTATGTTATTTCCCTTCCAGCCACATATATCTCTCCGACGAGATCGCAATGGGAGTGTAAACGAATCCCTTCACATACGGCTGAACCAGTTGATACGAAAGTGAATGGGTCAGGAAGAGCGCCGGGGCGTCGTCCACGATGATGCGCTCGGCTTGCTGGTACATGGCAATGCGCTTTGTCACATCCGATTCGATACGCGCCGCTTCGAGCAGGGCATCGAGTTCGGGGTTCGAGTAGCCGCCGTGATTCTGCGGGACGCCGCTGTGGAACAGCACATCCGCAAAGTTTTCGGGGTCGGGGTAATCGGCGCACCAGCCTCCGTCGAAGATCTGACCGTGATTGCCGGAGAAGATCTGCTCATAGTAAAAGTTGTAATCAAGGTTCTCGACCTTGATCGTCACGCCGAGATATTGCTCCCACATATCCGCCAGCGCCGCGACAT
This sequence comes from Anaerolineales bacterium, assembly GCA_034435475.1. GTDB lineage: Bacteria > Chloroflexota > Anaerolineae > Anaerolineales > Villigracilaceae > Villigracilis. The sequence continues at coordinate 3,443 of DAOTXI010000390.1, read as the reverse complement.
TCCCGCCGATATAACTTCCAATGCCGGAGTTGGTGTAGATGATCTCAGGCAAACCTTCGGGACCGCCGTATTTGGATTGTTTGAGCAATTCGCGCGCCTGTTCGGGGTCGAAAGGTAAGCCTTCCAATTCATAATCGAAGCCGGGCAAACCGGGCGGATATAACCCAACAGCAGGCAAGACCAATCCCTGATACAGCACATCAATATAACGCTGGCGGTCGAACGCCATGCTGAAGGCTTTGCGCACATTGACATCGTCGAAGGGCGGTTGGGTCACGTCGAAGGTGACATAGTTCGTACACAGATCCACGCCTGACACAAGGTTACGGTTCAACGGTTCGTTCGGGTCGAGCACACGCTCCACGTCATACAAGCCGACGCCCGCCATATCCACTTCGCCGGTTTCAAAGAGGCGCACATAGTCGCCCGCGTAAAGTTTATAAACAACATATGGAATGGACGGCGCACCGAGATAAAAATCCTGATTGGCTTCGTAGACAATGTATTCGTAGGATTTCCACTCGCGCAGTTTGTACGGACCGGTCCCGTTTGGCGTGTAAACCCACTCTTCGCCAATGGACACATTATCCCTGTCCACGATATAGGATGTGGGGAAGGTCAGCTTCATGAGGAAGTAAGGCTTCGGCGCATCTATCGTGACCTGAAGCGTTTTCTCGTCAATGACCTTTAACCCGCTGATGCTTTCCGCTTCGCCGAAATATTTTTCGCGGATGCCGACGATGTCGCCCATATAGGTCAGGACCGTGTCGGAGGCGAGTTCGGGGCTGGCGGCGCGTTCCCATGAGAAGACCACATCCTCGGCGGTGACTTCGCGCCCATCGTGGAATTTTGCATCCGGGTGGATGTGGAAGGTGTAAACCGTCCCATCGGCGCTGACTTCCCAGGTCTCGGCAAGGTCGGGGCGGATGATGAGATTCGTGTCGAGCGAGACCAACCCGCTAAAGATGAGTTTGTCCCCGGAACTATAGGTTGTGGCGGGGTCATAATCGCGCAGGTTCGCAGATTCGCCGCCCAAGTAAACGATAGCCTGCTCAAGCGGAACGCCGATCTGAATATCCAGGGTGGTCGGGGCGCTGGCGGTGAGGAGGAGGGAGGCGGTTACAATCAAGAACAGACCGAGGACGGCTGACTGTGGACGGCGGTCGGCAGTCATTGGGCGCAACGCACTCCTACGAAACAAGTTATCCATTCTTTCCTCCTTTTTTACCACTGCGCATTACAAAGCCAAGCACGACTACTCCGATGATAAGGAGAAAGACCAGGCAGAAACAGATCAGCGCAATGGTTAAAACCACAGGCGGATTGCTGGATGAAGGCTGGGACGTGGTTTCGTCGAATGAAGATGTGGGGATGGCTCCCGGTGTGGGCGTCTCTGCCAGAGGAATCCCGGCGATGGGAATAAATGTCGGCACATGCGTGGGCGTGGGTTGAGCCGTTGCCTGCGCCACGACCTGGGCAGGAAGCCCCAACGACTCGCGCCATTGATTATCCAGCCCGTCGGTATCCGCGCCGTAGATTCGCATCAGCGCATCGTCCACGGGTTCGGCGTCGCTCAGGGCGGTGAGCAGTTGATCCATTTTTTCCTGCCCGTAGGTTTCAAGCATGAATTTAACGATGCTGTAGGATTGCCCGTAAGAGAGCAATGCCTTTTCGGGGATCTCGGAGAAGTTGCCGCCCAGCGAACGGATGGGGAACAATGTATTATCGCGGATGGCGATATCGAGCTGGGCTTGCATACTGGAATCCGGTCCGCCTTCGCTGTAGACGGCAAGACCTTCGTTCAACCAGGTGGGGATGAAGCCAATGCAGGTAAAGGCGTTGCGCCCGACGAGGACATGGGTCAACTCGTGGATGACCGTGCCTTTGTCGAAGTCCGCGTCGCCGGAGACGCCCATGATGATGATGCTGAAATCGGAGTACGCCAGCCCGCCCGTCCATTGCGGCTCGTAGAGGATGGCGTCGCGCATCTCTTCGTAGGTCGGGTAGACGTAAATATTGACCGGAATGTCGGGGGTCATGCCCGCCTGTTCCTTATTGCGGCGCAAGCCTTCGAGTCCGGCGTCGAGCATGGTCTGACCGAACGCCTGATTGTTGCCGTAGTAATGGATATTGACCATATCCTCCGAGACGGTCTGCCAGTCGTGTTGATCGTCGAGCCAGGTGATGGTTTGAGTCTCGCTGACAAATTCCGCGCCGGATGAATCCACGTAGCGCCAGCGCCACCAGATGGTCGTGCCGGGCGGAAGCGAACCGCTCTGGCGCATGTCCCATATCCATGAGACGTCGGTAGTTTTGCCGGGCAGAAAGTCAGGGAAGGCTTTGGCGATGACTTCGCCGCAGGTCAATTGCTCGTTGCCGTATTCGAGGGTGACATCCACGATCTCGGCGGCGGCGTTGAGGGTCGCGGAAAAGGTGACAGTGTTGGGAAAATCCAGGGTCGCTGAATCCGCTTCAACGTCGGCCCGAGGCGCGGCAAGGGTTGGAGTCGGGGTCAGGAGTGTGAGAGTCAAAATCAATAAGGGGATGAGTGTTCGGGGCATCCGTTTCCTCCGTTCATTTTTGTGACTATACCATATTACATACTCACGGCAACCGTAGGGGCGACCCGTCAGAGCCCTTTGAAACGCTGGAGCGCAACATAAGGGTCGCCCTTTGCTGGCATGTTGTGACGACGACGCAGGGCGACCCTCTCTTGGCGCAATGAAGTTCTCATAGATGGGAATGGGTCGCCCCTACGGGCGGCAATCGAGTAATAGGATAAAGTCACGCAGGATTTATGACATCCATCCGCCTGCAAACTCAGGGCGGATTAATCTCATCATGTCAAAATGGACATAGTTAGTTCAATTTAGATTTACCATGTCGGAGGCATTGATGAAAATCAACAAATTCTTCATTGGCGGCGCGTTCATTTTCGCCGCCATCATTTTCCTGATCGCGACATCCACCCAGGCGAGCGCGGAATATTTTATGACTGTGGATGAGTTGAACGCGGAGGGCGCGGCGGCGGTGAACAAGAGCGTGCGTCTTTCGGGCGCGGTGTTGGGCGATACGATCCAGTACGACGCTTCGACGCTGACATTGACCTTCGAGATCGCGCACGTCCCCGGCGACAATTCCGACATCGAAGCGCAGGGTGGGCTGGCTTTGGTATTGCACGAGGCGGTCATTGACCCAAGCCGCGCGCGCGTCAAGGTGCAGTATCAGGGCGTGATGCCCGACCTGTTGCGCAACGAGGCACAGGCGATCATGACCGGCAAACTGGGCGAAGACGGCGTTTTTTACGCAGAGGAGTTGCTGCTCAAGTGTCCCACAAAATACGAAGAGGCTGTGCCGGAACAGGCGGCTTCGAATTAACTAAATGACCTGATGGGTGTTATAACCATCAGGTTTTGTTTCTAACCCACCTCACCCCCGACCCC
>DAOTXI010000389.1:0-5504 GCA_034435475.1 Anaerolineales bacterium | reverse complement strand
AAACAAACCCGCGTCAAGCGCTTCGAGCCCGAGCAAGCCGCGTGAAGCGGTGGAACAATGGAAGAAGAAACACAACGCGGTCGAAGGGCAAGCCGTCCCCAGCGCGAACGCCGCCGCGGCAAGGTCGCGCAGTGTGCCGCCCAGCCCGCCATATTTTTCAGGGACGATCAACCCAAACAAGCCCGCGTCACGCAGCAACGCAATATTCTCCAACGGGAACTCGCCCGAAGCATCCGCCTTCTCCGCGCCCGCCCGCAACGCAGGCAACACACTCTCCACCCGCGCGGCAATACTTTTTTCTTTTTCAGTCATGCGTTCAACGAGCAATTCGCCTGTTAGTTTTTCGGTCATGGTTTCCTCTGGTAATTAGTGATTGGTAATTGGTAATTACTATTTACCAATTACGATCTATATTCATCTTTCAATTCAGCCAGCAATTCAAGCGTCTCCACATCGTTTTGATAAATACTGCAAATCAACATCTGCACACCCGCGGCTTGATAGTCGGCGAATAATTTTCTTGCGCCATCCACGGTGAGTCCGCGTCCTTTGAACAAGTCCGCTTTTTCTAATTTGGATTGAATGGAGGTCTCATTCTTTGCAAGCAGGATATTGCACAACACGGTGCGCTGGATATCGGAGTAAACGCGTCCTTCTTTAACGCAATGCTGATTCAGCACTTCAAACTTTTTCCCCACCTCATCAGGACTCCCGATGAAGTTGCACATATTCCCCACCCGCGCGACCGTGCGCAGCGTGAGTTGTTCCCCCGCCCCACCGATCAGAATCGGCGGGTGCGGTTTTTGAATCGGCTTGGGGTTGAGAATCGCTTCGGTAACACGGAAATATTTCCCGTCGAAAGAAGCGCGTTCTTCCGTCCACATCACTTTAATTAATTTAACCGCTTCTTCGAGCCGATAAATTCTCTCGGCGGGTTTCTCAATGTATTCATAACCATATTGCTTGAACTCGGCTTCATACCAGCCCGCGCCAATCCCCAATGTGACTCGTCCGCCGCTGATGTGATCCACGCCTGCGACCATCTTGGCAAGCAGAGCGGGGTTGCGGTAGGCGGTCGAAGTGACCAGCGTGGACAAACGAATTCGGTCAGTAACAGCCGCGAGCGCGGAAAGAAGCGTCCAGCCTTCCATGAACGGCTCTTCGGGGAGTCCATGCACGGGAATTTGAATCAAATGATCCATCACCGAGAACCAGTCAAAGCCGTGACGTTCGATCCAGATCGCCTTTTGCTTGACGGCGTCGAAAAGGTTGGCGTCGGGATAGATATAGGATGGTGAATGAATTCCAAACTTCATCAGGTTTCTTTCCTCTTTCTTCTTTCATCTCGATAAGGAAAGATGAAAGAAGAAAGAATTTCAATTTGGTTTCGCAATTAGATTGAAGTACGCATACACCACCACAACCGCCATCACCACCGAACCCATATACCCAGGCGTGGACGTTCCATACGCGCCGAGCAAATAACTTGCCAGCGCAGGCATGACCACACGAGTGGCGCTTTCAAGTCCCGCACCGAAGCCCAACATACCACCGACTTCATCGCGCGTGACAGCTTTGCTGATGGCAGAGTTGATGAGCGCATTGAACGAACCTGCGCCGACTGCCATTGGGAACATGGCAACGAGGAGGATGGGAATGGAGGAAGCGATTGCCCAGCCGATCATACCGACCAAGGCAAAGCCCAAAAATGTGACGATGAGATTCGATTCCTTGAACCGCGCCGAAAGCGGACCGATCAGCCCGCCCTGCATGATGACCAAGACAATGCCGAGATAGGCAAGGATGTAACCCGTCTGTTGCGCGTCAAGACCGAACCTGTTCAGCACGTATAGCGGGAAGACGGTTTGAAACGAATTGAACGCAATCGCAAACCCAAAGCGCACCCACAACAACGCGCCGACTTTGGGGTGATTGAGGGCGGTTATTAAAGCAGCCAATGAAATATCCGTTTTCTTTTGAGCCGCCAATTCGGCGCGGCGTTCATCCGTGAGCGATTCGGGCAGCCAGAAAAAGACGGTCAACAAATTGATGAACGCCAATCCCGCCGAGGCAAACGCAGGCACGGCAAAGCCAAACTGACTCAACATGCCGCCCAACGCGGGACCGAGAATAAAGCCAATGCCAAACGCCGCGCCGAACATGCCCATGCCGCGCGCGCGGTTCTTTTCATCGGTCACATCGGCAATGTAGGCTTGCGCGACGGAAATATTCCCCGCCGTGAGGCCCGAAAGAATGCGGCTAGCAAACAACCACCACAGCGAGTTGGCAAAGCCGAGAATCAGAAAGCCGATGAATGTCCCTGCAATGCTGATGAGAAAAACGGGACGGCGCCCGTATTTATCAGAGAGACGCCCAAGGATCGGCGCCCCGATCATCTGCATCAGCGCATACGACGAGACCAGCAAACCCGTTTGGAATTCCGTTGCGCCGAACGAATCGGCGAAGAAGGTTAACAGCGGCACGATCAGCGCGAAGCCGAGCATGTCTATGAGGACGATAAGTCCGACGTTTAAGAGGCGTTTGTTCATTTAATCCTTTTCAACCACGAAGGGTCACGAAGGAGCGCAAAGGTGAAAAACCAAAGGTTTTCCTTTGTGTACCTTTGTCTCCTTTGTGGTTATGCATTTTCCATCGGGCGGCGAAGATACTGCCCCTTCGCTTCGCCCAAAATCTTCCCATTCTCAAAAACCTTATTCCCTCTTACAAACGTGGCTTTCACTCGCCCTGTGAGTTCGTGTCCTTCAAACGGCGTATATCCCTGACCCGACTCGGACTCGGCGGCTCGAACCACAAATGACTCGTTCGGGTCGAACAGAACAATATCCGCGTCGTAGCCTTCGGCGATATCGCCTTTCGATAAAAGTCCATAACGCTGGGCAGGATTCCAACAGACGAGTTCTGCCATGCGATTCAAGGAAAGTCCGCGCTTGGACCCTTCGCTGTGCAAACCGCTCAACATATATTCCGTGCCGCCAAAGCCAGACTTCGCCATCCAAATGTCATCGGGATGATCGGCGTTGTACTTCACCTCAGTCGAACAGCAGGCATGGTCACTGACCACCCAATCCACATCGCCGCTCAAAACTTTCTCCCACAAAAATTCCACATCCGCACGCGGACGAATCGGCGGGTTGACCTTCGCCAGCACGCCGTTGGGCTCATCGGTATCGAGCAGTAAATGTCCAATCGTTACTTCACGCCTAAAGTTAATGTGCGGAAATAAATCTCGCATCATCAACGCGGCTTCGAGCGCTTTGCGAGAAGTTAAATGCAACAAGTTGATATTCGCGCAACTGGTCTCATGCGCGAGATACGAAGCGATGAACACCGCCAGTCCCTCACTATGCGGCGGACGCGCGGCGTTGTAGGCGTGCAGTCCCTTCAACTTGCCGTCCTTCTGCACCATCGACGTGTACGCATTCAAAATGTCCGCCACTTCGCAATGCAGACTCAAACTGATATGCGGCGCCTGTTTCGGGTTTGCTTCGATCATCTCGCTCAACTTGCGCATGATGAACTCAAAATGCGCAAAGTCATATTTCTCGCCCTCTTCCAACTTCAAAAAATTATGCTGCTGGTCAGACTTGCCATGCAGTCCATGCCCGCCGTAAAACATAAAGATCTTGAACGACGACACCCCGAAGTCATTCATCAACATTGGCATCTCGTCAATGTGTCCGCGATTGATCGGCGCGAGATGATAGGCATAATCCACCCAGTATTTGCCTTTTGAAATATCCAACACCTCAGGATAAAAATCCTTATACGAGCCGCCCTTGTTCAAATAATATTCGCCCGTGCGGAAATATGTCAAAGCCGATGTCACCCCACCCATCGCCGCCGCTTTGGATTCAGTGATCGCATCTTCGGCTAACGGAGAATAGATACCGACATGCATGTGTCCATCTACAAGACCAGGGAACGCCAACAGTCCCTTCGCATCATGGACTTGCTTCGCATCTTCCGCAGGGATGGCTGGTGCCACCTTCGAAATTTTTCCTCCGCTGACAGCGATATCCACCGACTCGACCGTCGTCTGGTTGGGTCGCACGAGTTTTGTGTTTTTAATAAGTAAGTCGTACATGAGTTCTCCTGATAATTTTGTTTCTCGAAGTTCTGACCGCAGACCGCGGACGGCAGACCGTTTATCAAGCGCGGTCAGCGGTCGATCGTCGGCGGTCGTTCTTCATCCAGCAACAACACCTTTACCAATCAATTCCTCGATTTGCTCAACACCCAGCCCAACACGCGCCAGCACTTCCCGCGAATGTTCACCGATCTTTGGCGGATTGATTTCCAACTCTGAGCCTGCATTTTCCAAAAGCAAAGGCAGGCGCGGAAGCTGGGTCACATCACCGTTGGGCAAAACGGTTTCCAATAAACTGTGTCCTTGAATCAATTGCTCATCCGTAAACAGGTCTTCGGGTTTGGCAATTGGCGAAAACGGCAGGTCGGCAGTTTCGCAGCGTTGCAAGACATCGGCTTTGGAGTATTTCGCAATTCTGTCTGTCAGGTTGGGAATCAGCCACTCGCGCTGGTCAATGCGACCGTTGTTCGTGGCGAGGCGTTCGTCCGCAAGCAGGTCGTGCATTTCAAACGACTCGCAGAAGCGCACCCATTGTTTGTCGCTGGTCACACCGATGAATACCAGTTCATTGTCGCAAGTGTTGAAGGTGCGATAGACCGCCCAGGCGCTGACTCGGGCTGGCATCGGCGGGACGGGTTCCTTGGTCACTGCCGCGTATGCCATGTGATGTCCCATCAAGAAGGCGGCGGTTTCAAACAAGGCGCTCTTCACCAGTTGACCTTTGCCCGTCACATCACGTTCGCGCAAAGCGGCTAGCACAGCGATCGCACCATATGTCCCTGTCATGATGTCAATGATCGAAGCGCCCGCGCGCAACGGCTGACCGATGGGTCCCGTCATGTAGGCGATTCCGCTCATGAACTGCACCACTTCGTCGAGTGCGAGGCGGGAGGAATAAGGTCCAGGGAGGAATCCTTTCAGGGAGCAGTAGACAAGCGTCGGGTAGAGAGAGGCGAGAGCGTCATAACCAAAGCCAAGACGATCCATGGTGCCAGGTCCAAAATTTTCGACGAGTACATCCGTCGATTCCAATAATTTGAAAATGATCTCTTTGCCCTGCCCCGATTTGATATCGACCGCCAAACTTTTTTTGTTGCGATTGAAGAACGGATAATAGCCCGTGCCGAAGCCCTTGAGTTTGCGGGTCGGGTCGCCATCCAGCGGCTCGATGCGAATCACCTCCGCGCCGAGATCGGCGAGGACAAGTCCGCAGGCAGGACCCAGCACAGCGTGGCTGAATTCGAGAACGCGGAGGGAGGAGAGGGTGTGGAGGGTCATAAGCGATTCTGACGGCAGACCGCAGACAGCGGACGGTTGGTAACTGGTAAATGGTAATTGCGGTCGGCGGTCAGCGGTCGTTTACACATAATCGCCATGTTGAACAAGATAATTCACC
>DAOTXI010000388.1:0-5499 GCA_034435475.1 Anaerolineales bacterium | reverse complement strand
CCGGTTAACTCCCAGCCTTCGTAAAGGTTGTAATCGGTGCGTTGATGCGAATGGGCGACGCCGTATTTCACCTGCTTTTCCGGATCCCAAATCACAATGTCCGCATCGGAGCCGGGGAGCAGGGCGCCCTTTTGCGGATACAAACCAAATATCTTCGCCGGGTTCGTAGACATATATGCCACGAATTGATTCGGCGTGATGTAACCCGCGTTGACTCCGTACGTCCACAAAATCGGCATACGATCCTGGATGCCCGGCAAGCCGTTGGGGATCTTGGTGAAGTCGTCACGTCCCAATTCTTTTCCGGGGATGGAAACCCCGCTTCCTTCGTAGACGATGGGCTGGGTCCCGTTATAGAAGAAGGGGCAATGGTCCGTGCCGATGGTTTGCAAAATGTTTTGGGTCAGCCCCTCCCACAGCCGGGCGTTATCCTGCTCCGTTCGCATGGACGGGGAGCATATCCACTTGGCGCCGTCGGGTCGGGCGAGATGATCCATGCTGAAGAAGAGGTATTGCGGGCAGGTCTCGCCCATTACTTTGACCCCGCGCTCACGGGCGTATTTCAGCATATCCACTTCGCCGCCCGCGTTCATGTGGACGATGTAGACCGGGGAATCAACTTGTTCCGCCATCGCCGCCATTCGCAATGTCGCTTCGACCGCGCCCCAGGCGGGACGGGTGAGCGCGTGCCAGATGGGGGAGGTACGTCCTTCGGCGAGGGCTTGTGCTGTGAGGGTTTCGATCACATCGCCGTTTTCACAGTGCGCCATGACGAGCATTCCGTTATCTCTTGCGATTTGCAAGGCTTTGAAGATGCCGCCGTCGTCGAGTCGCAGGCGTCCGTTATAGGCGGTAAAGACTTTGAGCGTTTGGATGCCCATCTTCATCAGCGAGGGAATTTCTCTGGCGATCTTCTCGTTGAACCTTGTCAGGTTCATATGGAAGGAATAGTCAATGGCGGCTTTCTGCGCCATCTTCATCCAAACGTCCACCGAGTAGTCGAAGCCTTTGTCTTCGAGAACGACGAAGTCCATCACCGTTGTCGTTCCGCCGAAAGCGGCGGCTTTGTGACCGGTGTAGTGGTCGTCAGAGGAGACGGTATCGAACATCCTGAGGTCGAGATGCACATGCGGGTCTATGCCGCCGGGCAGGACCAACTTCCCTGTGGCATCAATTCGATGGTCGGAGTCCGCTTCGAGATTAAGTCCGATGCGGGTGATCTTTTCATCCTCGATCAGGATATCGGAGGTGAAGGTTTCGGACGCAGTGATGAGAGTCCCGTTTTGGATCAGGGTTTTCATGGATGCCTCGCTTTGGCGTTGCCTGTCTGAGCGCAAACTGAAGTTTGCGGTACTGCCCTGTTATTTTATACCAAATCGAATCTGATATAATTTTTTCCGATGAGCTCAAAACGTTTTTTTGTATTATTTGCGTTGATCGGTCTGCTGTTGTTCGGCTTGTGGCTTCCCGCCGGAGCCGCGCCGCGCGCCCAGCAATACGTCACCCCCACACCCGGCACGGATGGACGCATCACCTATATCGTCCAGGCGGGCGATAACTGTTTTCGTGTGGCGGCATTGCACAACATTACTGTGGACCAGCTGCGTCAGTTGAATTCCAAGCTGGACGAGAATTGCACGCTTGTGGAAGGGCAGGAATTATTGATCGGTGTGGTTGCCGCGGCGACCGCGACCGCGCCCGCCAACCAGGCTGTCATCACGCCGACGGTCACACCCACGCCGATCACCGGGACGACCGAGGTCTGCGTGTTGTTGTACAACGATGTCAACGGCGACGCGATGCGCCAGGAGACTGAACCGGCGATTGAGGGCGGCGCGGTCAGCGTGACGGAGATCAACGGGAAATATACCGGCTCGCAGGATACGATCATCCCCTCCGATCCGGAGGCATATCAGGGTATTTGTTTTTCAGACACCCCCGCAGGGACGTATAACATCACGGTTGCGATCCCCGATAATTACAACCCGACCATGGAGTTGAGTTATTCGTTGGATGTAAATGCGGGCGACCGGGCGTTCGTTGATTTTGGGGCGCAGTCGCAGGATGTGGTTGTAGACCCCGGCGCAGAGGAATCCGCGAATGGGGGCGGCGGCTCGACAGTTCTCGGTATCTTTGGCGCGTTCCTTTTGTTGGGCGGGGCGGGCTTGGGCTATTACGCCTGGCGCAGCGGCAAGCCGGAGAGCAAACTTGCGGGCGGCGGGATTTTGAGGAAGTAAAGTTAAGGAAGTAGACAAGTAAAAAGTAAAAAGTAGGAGACGGCGCCCTGGAAGCGATTGTCGCCTACTTTTTTAATTGGAATGTCTTTCGGTGAATGGGGGAATGACCATGCTGTTTGATCTTTTTGCGATGCATCAATGTGCCATACCCTTTGTGATCTGAAAATTGATACGCGGGGTATTGCTCGCTTAGCTCGCGCATGAATTCGTCGCGGGCGGTCTTGGCGAGGATTGAGGCGCAGGCGATGCTCAATGAACGGGCATCGCCTTTGACGATGGCGGTTTGGGGAATGTCCAGTTCGGGGAGTTCGAGGCGGAAATCGGTGAGCAGGTAATCGGGCGTTATGTTGATGGATTCAAGAGCGCGGCTCGCGGCCAGACGGGTGGCGGGTACGATTCCCAGTTGGTCTATTTCTTCGCTGGAGGCGAATCCGATTCCGTGCGCGAGGGCGGTTTCGCGGATGAGCGGGGAGAGGTCGAAACGCTGACGGGGAGTCAACTGCTTGGAGTCGCGCACCCGGCTCAAGGTCCGGAGGAGATGCGGATGCTTGTGGGGCAGAATCACCGTCCCGACGCAAACGGGTCCGGCGAGGGCGCCGCGTCCGGCTTCATCTAATCCTGCAATGAGGGGAAAGACTCGCCAGAGTTCGGTTTCGTATGCGAGGTCAGGGTTTTGCGTCATACACGCCGCGCAGTTGGTTGAGGTGTATGCGGAAGATGTCGCCGATCATGCGCAGGGCGTCGCGCACGGCGCTGACTTTGCTTTCAGGGTCGAAGTACCAGCGGATGGGGATTTCGCGGATGCGCAGTTTTTTTCGGCGGGCAAGATAAAGCAGTTCGATGTCGAAGGACCAGCCGGTGAGGGTTTGTTTTTGGAAGAGTTCTTCTGTTGTGGCGGCGCGGAAGCATTTGAAGCCGCATTGCGTATCGTTCAGCCCCGGCAGGATCAGCGAACGGATGACGAGGTTGATGGCGCGTCCCCCGATGTGGCGGTAGGACGGTTCGTTGTAGCGAATGGAGCCCGGCGCTTCACGCGAGCCGATGGCGATGTCGAAATCCTCGATATTGGGCGGCAGAAATTTTGGCAGGTCTGCGATGGGCATGGAAAGGTCGGCGTCGCAGATGAAGCGGTATTCGCCGCGCGATTCGATCATGCCGCGGCGGACGGCGTTGCCCTTGCCGTTGCGTTCTTCATGGATGACGATGAGGGTGGGGTGTTTTTTTGCGAAGTCGTTCGCGATGGGCAGGGTTTTATCCACACTGCCATTTTCTACGACGATGACTTCGCTTGGGTAGCCTTGTTTTTCAAGGAATGAAAAAATCTCCTCCAGCGTGCGCGGCAGACGGTTCTCCTCGTTATGGGCGGGGATGACGATGGAAAGGAAGGGTTTGTTCAACGCGGGTCTGTCAACTGAGGAAGAATAGAAAGTAGGTAAGCCCGCTCATAATGCAGCAACCGAGCAGTCCCATTGCCGCCAGGATGAGCATTTGCACAACAGACAGTCCGGCTCGTTTGCGCGGGGCGGGTTGCGGGGTCTGTTTCGACGGCGCGGCTTTCGGAAGCGACTGGAGGGGAGCCTGCTGTTGGTTGGCGGTTTCAGACGCTTTGAAGATTGCCTGCGCCCGTGAGAGCGGTCTTTCCGGCTGTTGTGGCGCGGGCGCTGGATTCTTGTCCACTGGCGGTTGGGGTTCGATGATCAGGTCTGCGAGAGCCAAAGCCTGTTCGGCGCGCATGACGGGGCTGGCGGCATTGAGCGTGGCGGCAAACGGTTTGACGGCGTCGCTGCGAACGACCCTGACCGCCGGCTCCGACGATTCGATGTTTGCGCCGGGGTCGCTGGCAATCAATACCGGATCGATCGGGACTGTGACGTTGATCCTGTTGACTTGCAGGTATTTTTGCACGGCTCGCGTGAGTTTGACGAGCAGGTCAACCGGGTTGCGCCTTGCCGGGGTCGTTTCTCCCTTGTCGTTGAGCGTATTCCATTCCACGCCTTTGACCTGAAAATGTCCCTTGACCGGGGTGACGACGATGACGTTGAATGAGCCGGGTCCGATCAGGATGATGGGAATGAAAATTTCGCTGTCGGGCAGGTTGAAATTCCGGATCAGGACGAAGCCTTTATCCAGCAGGCGGTCCAACTGACCGATGATCTTCTTTTGCGCTTCCAGTTCGGGATACCAGTGTAACCCGTAGGTCAGCGTTCCCTGAATGCGGGCGATCGGGTTGATATTCCCTTGCGGGTCTTGCAGTGGGGTTCTATCAATGACTTTCATGCCGGGAACCTAAAAGAGCGCAACGCCTTCCAGTTCGTCGTTTGCTGCATTCTCGCGCGTGGCAATGTATTCCTGCCCATCGGTTTTGACCAGCAGGATGGGTTTGTCTGTTTTGAAGGTGCCAGCCATCAACTCTTCGCGCAAGCCGGAAACAAAATTCCCTCCCTTTTGGAGGCTTTCCAGCAGGGTCTTTCGGTCGAGCAGCAGGCGGTCTGAAAAAGTCGCGCCGCGCCGCTCGTAAACGCGGACTGCCGCGATCTGGCCATTTTTGTAACGAACCGATTCGATGACGCCGTCTATCTTTTTTGCCATGGGAATTTCCTTTGAAATTAATTTTAACACACCTTGAATCACAAGAGGCACGTATCACATAACTGAAATGGTTATGCCTCCGTGCCTCTTGAGTTTGTCGGGGCGACAGGATTCGAACCTGCGACCTCTTGCTCCCAAAGCAAGCGCGCTAGCCGGACTGCGCCACGCCCCGATGATGAATTAGCCTGCCGAGTATAATGCTGGGGATGAATCCCCGTCAAGCGTTTCCTATTGCCATATTTATTTCGCTTCTTCTTGGACTTTCAGCCTGTTCCTCCCTTATTGAAGCTTCTCCCACCCCAACATATACCGCCCCTCCGCCATCCCCGGCGGCGACTTTCACCCCAAGCCCGGTTCCCCCAACACCCACATCTACTCCTCTGACGTGTCTCACGCAGCCGGGCAGAGTCGAACAGGGCGTTGTCACTGCGACCGTCCCGCCGCAGGAATATTTCATCTACCTCCCGCCTTGTTATTCCGAGTTGACCGATGTGCGTTATCCCGTGCTGTACCTCCTCCACGGGCAGACATTCACCGACGACCAGTGGGTGAGGCTGGGCGTTCCGCAAGCCATGGATGAAATGTTCTTCAGCGGCTCAGGCGTCTCTTTTATTGTTGTCTTCCCCGATGACCGCTATTGGAACTCGGATTACGGTCCCGGTTTTGGAGACCG
>DAOTXI010000387.1:0-8850 GCA_034435475.1 Anaerolineales bacterium | reverse complement strand
AGACCGTTCTGGGCGTTTTTATGGTTCATGTTTTCATTAGTGATGTTCGCCGCCAGCGCTGAACGGCAAATACCGCGCGGCGAGACTGAAAGCAAGCAGCCAGTAGGAGATCACCAGCGTCCCCACAGAGAATTCAACCCAGGTAGGAGTATAAGAATTCAATATGATGTTGGGGGTGAACGGATCGTAGGAAATCGAGGCGATCAGACCGGCAAAGTTGTAATTCCAGCGCGTAATAATGGCGGCGAGGATCGGAATGACCGCGGCAGCCATCAAATAGCGGAAATTCTTGATGTTCTTTGCCGCCAGCAAAATAGACCCGGCAATAATTGGCAGCAATGCCTGCCCCAACCAGAAGGTCAGTGAGTAGGGCGCAATGGTATCGAGAATCTGGGTCTGCAGGAAGATCTCGCGGTCGAAGCTATAGTAGTTCGTCACCGCCCAATCCCACACGCGCAGGTAAGTGAGAAGCAGGGTAATGCCGCCCGCAAGCCGCGCCACATCATACAAAGCCGAGTCGCTGACTGTGCCGGGGCGCATAACACGAAAGATGAAAACCGCCGTAAGGAAGAGCAGGGCAATGCCACCGCTCATGGCAGAGAAGACGAACTGCACCGGCGCGCTCTGGTTGAACCAGATACCGCGCCCGGCAAGCACCGAGTAGGTGGCGCCCAGGGATGCCTGATGCAATAACGAAAGCGTCAACCCGGCAACGGCGAGAATCGGGCCCGCTTTGTGGAGCCAGTTGGAAAGCCCATACACCCTGTCCATGAACCTGCCAAGAAATTTGTAGCGCGTAAGCCAGGGATGCGTCTTGAAGAGCGGGTGTTCCAAAACAACCGGAAGGATTTCCGCAATCAGCACCGAGAGATAAAGCACCACGCACATGGTTACTTCCCACAAAAGGGAGTGCGGCTGCCAGAACACAACCGGATGCCAGAAACGAAGCGGCTGACCGAGGTCGAAGAGTAGGATCATACCCGCGGTGGAATATCCAAGAAAACCGAGCAGAACAGCCAATTTACCGATGGCTTCAAAGCGTTTGATACGCAGGATATAAACGATCACGCCGAACACGAAGGCGCTGCCGCCCATGGCTATCGAGGACAGGTCAATGGAGATCCACAGCCCCCAGGGGACGGCATTGGAAAGCCCAGTTACTTGCAGTCCGTCTCGCAAAACGACGAACGCGCCGGCGAGCCCGAACAATATAGCTATGATGAGCAGGGTGATCCAGTATGGGAAGACAACGACATACCGCTTGCCAAGCTTAATGGTGGGGCAATGAATATCGGGAAGCATGATTTATGATTCTCCTTCCCCGGCAAACGGCCCGGTTTTCCTGGTGGTCGGGGGGATGTAGTACACACGCGGCTCGGTGCTGAGTTCTTCGCGCAGGCGCATGGTGACGATCGCTTCCTGACGCGCTATCGACACCGAACTTTCGGGGTCGTTCAGATCGCCGAAAACACGCGCCCCGGTCGGGCAGACCACTACACAAGCCGGGGTGGCTTCACGGTCCACGCCGGGGGTAAGCCCGTGTTCCAAGCCCTTATCGATGCGATGCGAGCAGAAATGGCATTTCTCCACCACCCCGCGCGGACGGTTCTCCACTTCAGCCATGCCAAAGTCCGGCGATTTCGGGCTGACCTCGATGGGGTTTTTCCAGTTGAACACGCGCGCGCCATACGGACAAGCCACCTGACAATACCGGCAGCCGATACAGCGTGTGTAATCCATTGCAACAATTCCATCCGGGCGGTAATAGGTTGCCTCCACCGGGCAGACATGCACGCAAGGCGCCTCGGCGCACTGCATACAGGGGCGGGAGAGAAAGAACTCCTCGCCCGACTGGGTCTCTTCCGCAGTGACGATGTTATAGAGCATATCGTCCGCAAGATTGTTGATCGCCTGACATGCATAGGTGCAATAATTACAACCGATGCATTTATTGATATCGATCAACATGCCCCACTTGCGCCCGCCTTCCTGATTGGTTTCACTGCCGCGCACGCTAATTTCGTTAAGACCGACAAACTGCGTCAGTCCGGCGGCGCCCAACAGCGCGGCGCCCACTTTAAGCAGGTCGCGCCGAGATATATCCCTCTCCCCAGCTTCGTGATTAGAGTCTGCTTGCATGATAGACCTCCAAGTCCGCTAAAGTTATTTCTCTTCGGTCGGGGTGCCGGGATCTTTGCCGATTACCACCCACACCGCGCCGCCGCCGACCAACAGACCGACGACCAATAACAACCAGGATGGAAGGTTGACCCCCCCCTGCACAGGTTCATCTGATGCGGATTCTTCCGCCTCTTCACCTGCGGGTGCGGTTGACTCTTCCACCCCGGCAGGTTCCTCGGTGGAGGCTGGTTCTGCCATTTCCTCAGACCCAGCTACTTCCGCTTCGGCTGGGATGGGCGCAAATTCAAACCCACTCGCCACCAGTTGATTTGTCTCATGGATGTCTTCATGGCAGGAATTACAGGTTGCCAGGGTCACACTGAAGCCATGCCCGGTCTCGTTCCCAATATGGCATGAGGCGCAGTCAAGCCCTGCCGCTTCATGAGTGGACCCATGCCCGGCATTGACCTGATTCTTATGGCAATTTTCGCAGATCAGGGTATTATCTTCAGTCAATTTCTGCTGTAATGAATGGGGCTCATGGCATGAAGCGCAGGTCATTTCAAGGAAGCCATGCTGCCCTTCGTACCATTGGGTATAAGTGTCAACATGACAGGTGCCACAGGTACTTTCTTCGCTTTCGGTCGAATAATACAAATCGGGGTGGTCCTTCCCCTCTTCCCCGGGGATAAGTTTATGGCAATTATCGCAACTCAACGGCGCGCCCACATGTTTGCTCTCTGCCAGCAAATCCACCGCTTGATTATGGCACTTTGAGCAAACATCCGTAAACTGTTGGGCATCAGCCTGTAACGCGCGAACCTCGCCGCGCGGAATAAAAGCCAATATGCCGGACAATACCAGCCCCCCCCCCATCAAAAAGAAAAACAACCCGATTTTTTTTGATGCAAACTGCCAGTTCATAGTGCAGCCTCCAAATATTAATGCCTTTTATATTGGTAGAATAGTAAGCAATTATCAAGTTGTCAACAAGTGCAACGTGTCCTTTTAAGGGATGTTTAATGTCACCAAAATTACGACATGTTTTGTGGGAATTTCAAAATGTGGCGCCAAGAAAGTATCATATCTTTTTGTGTGGATGCATGGAACAACCAACTTGATTCCTTACAGTCGTTTATTGCCCCCTGCCCGTTTGTAATAGAACATCAATCTATCGAATCTGACATAGCCTTTAATTCTTGCATATACGGATGAATGCGCTTATTAACTCGCCTTACGCAGTTTATCCTTTTCCATGTCACTCTGAATGGCGCAAGGCACCACGAGGAGTCTCTTAAACAGTCGTGGAGATTCTCACCGCGCTGCGGCGCACATGCCACTTCGCTTACGCGTGCCTGCCTCCACGGCACAGGCAGATGACATCGGGTAAGGCGGGCAATTAACCTGATTACTGAGTTGTATGGCACATGCCCCATCCTGCGGACAGGATAGGGCATGTTGGATCAAGAAACTATCATGGTGCTGTTTTTATTATTTCAGAGCCGCAAGAGCGTTTTCCATCAACGCGGTAAAGTACACAGGGTTGTGGATGCCCTCGCTGCCGTCTTCATGGACCAGGTTGTAGAAGAAGAGCGCCTGGGCAGGACCTGGATCAAGGAGAACCGGCGAACCGTCGGCATTCTTTGTAACTGTGCTAAAGGTACCGTCGTCATTAGCAGCGATCAAGCCCTTGGCAAGCAACGCCGCCTCGAGTTCGGCATACTTTTCTTCGAACTCGGTCAGGTAGCCATCAACATTGAAATCTTCAACGCCTTCATGACACGACTGGCATGAAGCAATCTCCGGCACAAAGGTATGATCCTGTCCTTCACCCATATGGCAACCTGCGCAGGTGTTTTCAACTTTACTGTAGTGCGCGCTGGGTTCGCCGGTCACGCCGAAATCACCAAGACCCATGAGCACATCAGCCTGAACGCTGTAGTGGGTATTGAAGCGGACATTTGCAGCATACTTATCGGGGATCACAGCGCCAGCGCTATCTTTGGCGGCAAAACCGGACAGGTAGCGGCGAGCCTGATGGCAGTTTGCGCATAGATTGCCAGCGCCGCCATCGAAGGTCGCGCCACTGGTGACCATGGTCACAGGCGTATTGGTCTCGAGAGCCCAATCTTCACCTGTGTAGGTCACATGGATCTGGTGGCAGGTGCGGCAGTCTTGATGGGTCGCGGATGCATTGGGAGCCTCGACCTCAGAGAAGTTCTTGCCTTCAGCGATCATGGCGCTGAAAGCAGAACCATCATGACATCCCGCGCAGTCAGCGCGTTCACCCGCATAGGCCAAACCAGCGCCTGTGCCATGAATAGAAGTTGACCAAGCAGTTTTCTTGCCGGTAATGATCGCCGTGTCGTTATGGCATTCGGTACAAGTCAGGTCTTCGACAGACATTGCCGGACCGGGCTCACCTTGCGGACCCGCGGGGCCAGCGGGACCTTCAGGACCTTGAGGGCCGGTACCGCAGGCTGACAAAACAGCCGCGGCTACGACCAAAACGCCTGCTAAAACCAGCATTTTCTTTAACATTGTAATATTCTCCTTTTGTTTTTAGGCACGTTTTCCTATCCTGATATATGGTGGTGGGACCTCCTATATTTAGAGAAATGGGCTGCTTCGACAATTTTCAGCAGACATGGTGAATTTTAGTTAAGTGGGAGATTAATGCCTAGTAAATATGAGCACCTAAATTATTGTGATAAAAGTCACAATAATTTAGGTGCGGTTAGTTAATTTATGCGCGGGAGAGAAAGGCTATACCTTAGAATCGTTATCTTCCCCGCTTAAGTCCGGCAGGACAGATTCGATCTCCTCCGGGCTTTGCCCGGCTTCCAAACGATCCACTACTTCATCGAACCCGGCGGGCAATTCCTCCCCCATCTCCCTGCCCATCTTTTTCATCATCCGCCCAAACTCGGCGGGGTCCTCTTCCAGCCCCTCCATCCCGCTGAAGTTTTCCGCCAGGGATTCCATCCGCCCCTCCTCGGTTTTGGCAATGCGCACCTTCGTCATGCGGCGGCGCACATCCGCGCTGTTGCAGTGGGCGCAGTGGACGGCTGTTTTCCGATATTCGGCATAGGTCAAAAATACATCGAACCGTTTTTCACAGGTGTTGCAGATGAAATCATACGTTGGCATGTGGTTATTTTAACTGAATCGCAGCCAGAAATCCAACGACGTGATTCGTCGGGCGCCAAAATCTCGCGACTTTGGATGTTTGTCGGTCTCCGAATCAAAAGAAAGCCTTTGGTACAATTGCAGCCATGTCCGAATTCGATCTCCGAAAACCAAACCCTTTACTCATCGTCATCTCTGGTCCATCCGGCGTGGGCAAGGATTCCATTGTCCAGCGCATGAAAGAGCGAGAACTGCCATTCCACTTCGTCGTCACCGCCACCACACGCGAACGGCGCGAGAACGAAGTCCACGGGGTCGATTATTTTTTCGTATCCAAGGACGAATTTGCGCGCATGATCGAATCGAACGAATTGATCGAATATGCCATTGTGTACGGCGACTACAAGGGCATCCCCAAGGAACAGGTCCGCTCGGCATTTGCCAGCAGTAAAGATGTCGTTATGCGTGTGGATGTGCAAGGTGCCGAAACCGTCCGCAAACTCGCGCCCGATGCGTTGCTGATCTTCATCACCTGCGAAAGTGAAGAGGAACTCGAACGCCGACTGCGCGAACGCAAGACCGAATCAGCCGACGCCTTGTCGCTACGCATCGCCACCGCCCGCAAGGAACTCATGCGCCTCGATGCCTTCGACTACGTGATCGCCAACCAGGATTTTCACCTCGACGAAACAGTGGAAAAAGTCCGCGCGGTGATCGCCGCCGAACATTTGAAGGTACACCACCGCAAGGTGACTTTGTGACCCAACCCCCCGCCTCTTTTCCAGACCCGGAGTTTGATTCCCAACCCGAACCTATTCCAACCCGACAGCCCGTCTACGTGCGGATGCCCTCCCTGCCGCCCATCGCCACCTATGGCTTGATTGGTTTCACCGTCTTCATTTATCTCCTGCAGATACTGGGAACGGTCTTGCTCGGCGATTCAGTCTACGGCATTGACCTTGTCACCTATTGGGGGGCGCGCATAAGCGAAGCTATAGACGCGGGACAGGTCTGGCGTCTGATCACGCCGGTTTTTCTGCATGGGTCGCTCGCGCACATCTTCTTCAACATGTACGCGCTCTTCTCTGTTGGAAGCCTGCTTGAGCGGCATTTCGGGCATGGTCGTTTTCTTTTGATGTATTTTCTGGGGGCGTTTGCAGGGAATGTGCTTTCCTACCTTTTCACCAGCGGATATTCCGTCGGCGCGTCCACTGCGGTCTTCGGCTTGATCGCCGCCGAAGGGATTTTCTTCTACCAAAACCGTAAGTTGTTCGGCGCGCACGCGCGTTCCGCGATTTCGAATGCGATCTTCATCATCGTCATCAACCTCTTTCTCGGGCTTGCCCCAAACATAGACACCTGGGGTCACATCGGCGGTTTGCTTGGCGGGGCAATGTTCGCGTGGTTCGCCGGACCGAAATGGATGGCGATCGGTCTTCCTCCTGAATTATCCCTGCGCGACGAGCGCGAACCGCGTGAAATTCTAACGGGGACATTGCTGGTATTTCTCATCTTTGGCGGACTTGCCGCCTTTAGAATATTGTAAAAGTACCGCAGGGCGAGCCTTGCGGTACTTTGTAAAGTTTCAGTGTGGGAAATGCCCGGGGACCGAATCCCCAGCCTTACCCTTCGCGTCTGAGCCGCGCGCCGCAGGTCCGACAGAAGCGGTCGGTCAGTTTGGCGCGAGTCCCGCACTGCGGACAGTACCGGCTGGTCGAGTCGTTCTCCGCCTCTGTTTGCGAATGCCTGCGGCGGGGTTTGGATTTGGAAGCGCGCCCCCACTGGAAGTAATAGGCAAGCCCCCCGGCGATCATGATAACGCCCAACCCGCCGATGATGTAGGGCAGGCTGTTGGCAAGCGAGACGCGCCCGGGCGTATCTTCGTTGATGGGTTCGGCGATCTGCACGCTTTGCGCCTGTGAGACCAGCGTGTCGGTGGTTTTTTCATAGGTCAGGGTCAGGGGAAATTGTTCGCCCGCCGCGAGCGAAACAGTGGCGCCCTCGTAATAATTCAAGCCGTTGGAATTTTGCAGGGTTTCATGTTTCGGCTCCATCCCGATCTTCGTCACATCCAGCGGTTCGAGCACGAGATATTGAAAAGACTCGACGGCAAATCCATTATCCCAAAGGTAGGAGAAAAGGCGCTCGTCCCCGTTGAAGGTCAGGGGCTGGTAATACTCGAAGCGGTACGACATGTTCTCTTCGACGGTTATGGTGAAGGTCTGGTATTCGCCTTCAGCAGTGGGACCTTCGTAGGGGAAGTCCATGAACCGTCCGCCGCCCGCATCGGATGCGACGGCGATCAAGGCTGCTTCGGCGGGGATGCGGAAGGTAAGCGTGGCAGGCAGGGACAGGTCCGCCGCGGGTTGGAAGTCTGTGATGACCAACATGCTGGGCTGGTCGTATTCGGGCCACAACTGAACAGTGACAAAGGAAAGCGCCGCCTCGTTCTGTGCAGAGGCGGAAACCGGGAACGCCAACAGCATTCCCAGCAGAAGGAGCAAGGTTATGTTTCGCATGGATGCCTCCAACGATAAGATTTTTTCGAATCTTACCATGCGCCATTTTTGCGCGGCGAAAATGGTGTCACCGGACACTCTGGATAAATGTCATTGGTTTGGCGGGCGGAATGCGAGGGTAATCAAAGCAATGAGCAAAGGGTGCCCGGTACGAGTTTTTGGCAGTGTTGGAACACAGGCAAAGGAAAGTGTCTCATAAATCAGGAAATGTTTTCTATAGGTGAGGGTTGTGCGAATCAAGCAATCTATTACGTTTTACCGTTACGGATCGTAATCGGTCTGTGACCAATCTGAGGCGGATAAGAGTTTTTGGGTTTGAAGAAGGAATGGCTTAAGACGATATGATTTTTAAGATTTCAGCGCATAGTTGGCGATAAACAACTCACCGCCCATGCCCGCCTTTTCTTGCTTGTAGTTATTCATGCCATATTGAAGTTTCCATTTTCGAATATAGATACTATCAGCAGGATAAAAACGCTCCCAAATTTCGGATGAATCATCATAAGTTATCAGCCATGAATGATTACAGTTCCTGACATCCTTCGCAAATTCATCGTGATTAAAACTTGTATGTAAAGTTCCGTTTTTTCCATACAGCTTCGATTTGGCTGCCTTGAAATATGGGGGGTCCAGAAAAGTAAAAACCTCTTTCCCGCCGTCTTTCAATAGTTCACGATAGTTTTTCGAGGTAATCCTTACCCCTTCCAATACTTTCCCGGTCCTTGCCAGCCGTTCAATGGAAGACTGTGTGAATCGAGTCTCGAACGCAAGTTGAGAAAAGCCGCCTGATTCGACAACGCCTGAAAAAGTAATTCGATTTAATACAAAGAATCGAATGGCGCGTTCGAAGCCAGTTAATGTACCTGCATCTGCGTTTACAAATTCATTAAAGAGGTTTCTGCCGTTTCGTCTGTTACGCTTAATCTTTAGTATTTCACGCGCCAATTCCTCGGAGTTTTTTTGAGTATATAGCCAGAAATAGTACAACTCTAAGTTGAGATCGTTTATCCAAATTTTCAGATCTGGGCGTTTTTGCTTAAGATGAATGAACATGGAACCGCCGCCAACAAACGGCTCCCGA
>DAOTXI010000386.1:0-11873 GCA_034435475.1 Anaerolineales bacterium | reverse complement strand
GGGATGAACTGCGGTTCGCCCCACAAGGCAGGAACGCCAGTCATCTTGATCAAGTCTTTGTCTTTAACAGGCAACCGTTTGAAATCTTCGCGTTCCTTTTTGCTCAACTTGAGGACTTTGTCGTAAAAGCCCGGCAGGGTAATCTTTCCATTTTTATCGTGCATCCCCGCCACGAGTTCGATCAACGCCTGGGCAGGGTTGTGGACTGTGCCGCCAAACAGACCGGAGTGCAAATCCTTGTCGGGACCAAAGACGCGCAATTCAAAATAGGCAAGTCCGCGCAGACCGGTGGTGATGGTCGGCTTGTCCGATGCAATCATCCCGGCATCGGGATTGAGACAAAAATCGGCGGCAAGCAAATCCTTGTTATTCTTGATGAAATCACCGAGATGTTCCGAGCCGATCTCCTCCTCCCCTTCCACCAGCCATTTGATGTTGACCGGAAGTTTTCCATCGGCTTTCATGATGGCTTCCACGGCTTTGATGGACGCCACAACCTGACCTTTCATGTCGGATGTGCCGCGCCCGAAGAGATATTCGCCTCGCACCTCGGATTTGAACGGGTCGGACGACCAAAGTTCAAGCGGGTCCACCGGTTGGACGTCGTAATGCCCATAGATCATCACCGTCGGCGCAGATTTGCCCGCCTTCATCCACTCGCCATAGACGACGGGATGCAAAGCGGTCGGCATGATCTGCACATTCTCCATGCCGATGGAGCGCAACTGTCCCGCCACCCATTCGGCGGCGCGGCGCACATCGGCTTTGTTTTCGTCCAATGTCGAAATGGACGGGATGGCAACCAATTCCTTCAATTCATTCAAATACCGCTCACCATTCGAGCGGACGTATTCTATTGCTTTCAGTGATGTGGTCATTGGGGTTCCTTTATGGTGAATTTGCGTAGGGCGCGTTCTCCTACGCGCCCGTCGGCGCAAGAGAGCGCCGACTACGCCGTGAATTATCACGGCGCGGACTGGGGTTCTTCTTCGAGCGAACGGCGGGTGACGAGATACCATTCATGGATCAACGCCAGCCGGTCACTCACATCATACATTGGCGCAACCTGCACGCCCTGCACCTGCGCATCCACACCGTAGGAATAGACGGGATAATACAAGGGCAGGGACGGCATCTCTTTTGCGAATATCACCTGGAAGTTCTTATACAGCCGCAAGCGTTGATTGAAGTCTGCGGCGGTGCGGGCTGTTTCGAGATATTCGCTTGCGGTGCGGTTATCCCATTGCGAGTAATTCTGTCCGCCTGTCGCCTCGGACTGATGCCAAAAGAGGTACGGGTCGGGGTCAGGCGTGCGTGAAGTGTTCAAATCCGCGAGGGCGGCTTCGTAGTTGCGGGTGGTCAGATAATCATTCACCAAAGAATCATAAGGCACAGCCTGCAAATTGACCTGCACGCCGATCAACGTCCAATCCGACTGGATGGCTTGGGCGATCTGGGTGTGCATCGCATCGTCCGGATGAACCATCGTAAAGGTCAACGGCTGCCCGTCCTTCGAGCGGACGGCGCTTCCCGCAGTAAAGATGAAGCCTTCCTTGTTCAATAATTGAATCGCCGCTTCGGGATCATAGGGGAAGCGTTCGATCTCATCATAGTATGCCCACGACCCCGGCAGGATGGGACTGTCTGCGACGATGGCTTGTCCCTTGAGGATGTGCGAGACAATGACCGTGCGGTTCAATCCGAGCATCAAGGCGCGGCGCACGCCAGCATTTTGCAAGAAGCCCACAGCCGGGTTGTTCGTGTTGAGGAAGACCATTCCCGTCTGCGGCAGGCGGCTCGTATACACCGAAAGACCGGGCTCCTGCAATGCGGCATCAAGAACATCCTGGGTCAACTGACTGACGCCGAGTACTTCGCCCTGCTTGTAGGCGTCCAACGCCGTGGCTGAGTTCGGATAATAACGGAAGACCACCTGCTCGACGAATGGCGGGCCGAGGAAGTAATCTTCATTGGCGGATAGAATCACACCGGTGATTTGTCCCCCGTTGATGATCAACTCCTCGAATTTATATGGACCGGTTCCCACCGGCTTGAGGTTGAACTCTGCTGTCGGTAGTTGGTCAGCCGGGACGGTTTCGAGCAAATGCTTCGGCAGGATGCCGAAGGTGGCGTAATCCAAAAAGGGAGAGAAAGGCTCGGGCAGGGTAAACTGAAACGTCTTGTCGTCGAGCCGCTTGACCTGAATCTGCGACCAGAGGTCTTTAATATCCTGCGGGAAGAGCGAGGCGGGGCTTTTGATCGCTTCAATGGTGAAGAGCACATCATCGCTCGTCACGGGTTGACCGTCGTGCCAGAGCGCGTTCGGGCGCAGGGAAAAGTTATAGACTTTGCCATCCGCCGAAACACCCCAGGATTCGGCAAGGTCTGGCTGGGGGAGTCCGCGCGAATCGAACTTGACCAGCCCGCTGAAGATGAGCCGGTTCACATCGCGGTCTGCAGAGTTGTTCCAATCCAGGATGGGGTTGAGGCGTCCCATCGAGCCGATCAAGGCTTCGGTGTAAATGCCGCCGGGAGCCGCCTCGGGCAGGGTGATGACCGTCACCGGCTGCTGGCTGAGCAGGAGCAACGCCACGATCACAAGCGTGACCGCAACAACAAGGATCTGCCAGCGTAATCGTTTCATAAGATGTAGAGTCGGGGAATTAATCCCTCACTCCGCGTGGGAGCGGGGAAAACAAAGAAGGGACCGCCCGCCCGAAACCCGGGCAAATCAAACCGGCGGACCCTTCCTGTGGAATGCGGATTACTTGCCAAGGATGATGATGGCGAGGACAAGCGCGAAGAAAACCACGCTGAGGACGATGGTCACCCAGAATAGAACGCGTTCGATGCCGCGCCGCGCGGTGAACACGCCGCCGGTATCCGCGCCGGTAAGCCCGCCCAGCCCCGCGCCCTTGCTCTGCAGGATGACGCTGATAATCAATCCTGCCGAGGTTATAATCAAAGCAATATCCAAGATATTTGTCATGCGAAAGTGCCTCCTAAAATTTAGCGGGCAAATTATACCTGCGGTAAAGGATATTAGTCAAACGAGATGCGCGAAATCGTCGTCAACCTGCACATGCATACCCGCTACTCGGATGGGAGCGGACTCCACAAGGACATCGCCGCCGCCGCATTCAAAGCCGGGCTGGATGCGGTCATCGTCACCGACCACAATATTTTGGTGAACGGCTTCGAGGGCTATTACAAGGATAAAAATAAGAAAGTCCTGATGCTCATCGGAGAGGAGATCCACGACCAGGCGCGCGACCCGCAGAAAAATCATCTGCTGGTCTTCGGCGCGAATCGGGAACTGGCGACCTTTGCCGAGAACCCGCAGAATCTCATTGACCAGGTGCGTGAGGCGGGCGGAATTTGCTTCCTTGCCCATCCCGACGACCCCGAAGCCAAAGCCTTCAAGGAGACCGACATCTCGTGGGTAGACTGGTCCGTGCGGAATTACACCGGCATCGAGTTGTGGAACGCCCTCAGCGAATTAAAGACCGTGGTGCCGACGATCTTTCACGGCTTGTTTTATGCCTTTTTTCCATCTTTTGTAGCGCACCAGCCGATCCCGAACACGCTTGCCAAATGGGATGAACTGCTTGCGTCCGGTCAAAAAGTGGTCGCCATCGGCGGCTCGGATGCCCATGCGCTGAAAATCCATCTTGGGCCGTTACACCGCGTGATCTTCCCCTACGAGTTTCACTTCCGCGGCGTCAACACCCATGCGCTTCTTCCCGAACCGCTCACCGGAGACGTCAATACGGATCGTTCCCTCATCTATAAGGCGTTTGCCGCCGGGCATTGTTTCGTCGGCTACGACCTGCCCGCCCCCACAAAAGGATTCCGCTTCTCGGCTCAGGGCTTGGACGGGACCGCCATCATGGGCGATGAAATTTCCGCAAAGAATGGCGTAACCCTGCAAGCCAAACTTCCCTCCGCGGCCGAAATTCGCTTATTAAAAGATGGTCTTGTGATTCAAACCTGGCAGAACCAGCAAGCCTGCACCCACATCACCACCGAGCCGGGCGTTTATCGTGTCGAAGCCTATCGAAGGTATCTTGGCAGGAAACGCGGGTGGATTTATAGCAATCCGATCTATGTGAGGTAGGAGGGATAAATGGTGAATGGCGAATTGTCAACCTCGAAAGGGTGACATGGGGTTGGGTTTCAGCGTATAAAACTTTCAATGGAGAGAACCAGCCTAAGTACGGGAAAGAGCCGCAGATTTTCATCCCCCAAAGCGGATTCCTGTGGTAAACTCGCGTGCGTTGTCTGGTACGTTACATAATACGTGCCTTTCCGTTCCCGGCGGGTCCACGACCTGAACAGGAACAAACCCATGGAAAGGAGGTTTTCCCACATGCGTAATTACGAACTGATGTGCATCATCCAGCCCGACCTGGACGAGACCGCCATGAACGGCGTGCTCGACAAGGTCAAGGGGTGGATCACCGAATCCGGCGGAAGCGTGGATAAGGCTGAGGTATGGGGTCGCCGTCGAATGGCGTATTCCATCAACAAGCACC
Organism: Anaerolineales bacterium; assembly: GCA_034435475.1. Lineage (GTDB taxonomy): Bacteria > Chloroflexota > Anaerolineae > Anaerolineales > Villigracilaceae > Villigracilis. The sequence goes on along the minus strand of DAOTXI010000386.1, from coordinate 7,338 downwards.
GCGAGGGTCAGTACGTTCTGCTGAACGTCACCATGAACCCCACCGCCGCTTCGGGTCTCGAACGCAACCTGCGTTATCAAGAGTCCATCATGCGGCACATGCTTTCCGCGGTTGGATAGTCGTTTTGCCCGGTCATAAACATTAGGAGCACACCATGAGCCGAGGACTTAATAAGGTACAGATCATTGGACATTTAGGCAAAGATCCCGAAATGCGCTACACCCCCAGCGGCAAACCCGTCACCACCTTTACCGTGGCGGTCAGCCGCACCTGGAACAGCGCGGACGGCGAACGCCACAACGAGACCGAATGGTTCAATGTGGTGGCATGGGGCACGCTGGCGGAGATCTGCAAGCAATATCTCGTCAAGGGACAGCAGGTCTATGTGGAGGGACGCCCGCAAACCCGCCGCTGGGACGACAAGGAAGGCGTGAAGCACACCAGCGTGGAGATCGTTGCCAACGAAATGATGATGCTCGGCGACCGGCGCGAAGCGAACAACCAGTCGGATGCCTCCCCAGCCGAACCGGCAAACGGCGCGGCAGAAGAGGAATTTCCGTTCTAGAGAAACCAAACCATAAAGAGCGCGAAGGTTGCAGCGGGATAAATACCGGGCAACCTCTCCCCTTTATGCATGTCGTGCCCTTCGTGTTTGGATATTTTCCAGCACGAGGGCAAATTTTTGGAGTAAAAAAATGAGTGACGAAAGACCGACAAGCGGCGGCGAAGAACGCCCGGAACGCCCGGAACGCAGTGAGCGCGGCGGCGACCGCAAGTTCTTTGCCAAACCCAAGTTCTGCCAGTTTTGCGCCGACAAGACCCTGACCATTGACTACAAAAAGGTAGACCTTCTGCGCAAGTATGTAACCGAAGAAGGCAGCCTGCGTCCGCGCCGCCAGACCGGCGCCTGCGCCAAGCATCAGCGTCTCGTTGCGGCGGCGGTGAAACAGGCGCGCCACGTTGCACTCCTGCCCTTCGCCAATCGCGGCATAGACTAAAAGTTGCAATACATGCGGGGCATGGGCACAGGTCCATGCCTCGAAATTTAATCAGGTTGTCAACACCCCAGCCCAGACCGGGGCTCAACGCAAAGACGCAGAGACGCAAGGTTTTCAGGGGCTTTCCATTGCGCCCTTGCGCCTTTGCGTTAAACATCTTCACAGCAAACAAGATGGCGACCTGGAACAACACACCAAAAAGATTCAAAGACCCGACAATCCCGCGTTTCGCATGACCGTCGGGTATACAACGGAGTTTTCCCCATGTCCAACGAATCGGGCAAAAAGCCCGTCCTGCACAAAAAACATGTCGCCCGCCTCGAGCGCGAACAGCAACAGACCCGCCTCATCCTTTATGCCTTCTTTGGCATCCTGGGCGCGGTCGTCCTGCTCCTGCTCTACGGCTGGCTCGACATCAACTACCTCCAGCTCAACCGTCCCGTCGCCCAGATCGGCGAGGTCAAAATTCTCGCCAAAGATTTTGAGCCGCGCGTCCGACTGCGCCGCCAGCAACTGCTCGACAACTACATCCAATACCAGCAATACCAGCAATTCTTCGGCATGGACATGAGCGCCCAGATCCAAAGCATCGAAGCTCAACTCAATGCCCCCGAAACCCTCGGGCAAACCGTGCTCGATGAAATGATTGACGAGCAACTCATCCGACTCGAGGCTGAAAAACGCGGCATCACCATCAGCGAAGAAGAACTCAACGAGCGGATCGAAACGGGCTTCAACTTCTACCCGAACGGGACCCCCACCCCCACAGCGACTCCCGCCGCATTGGATGTTCCGACCGAGCCGGACCTCTCCGAATTCATCACCTCCACCCCGGATGTGACCGCCACGCCTCTCGCCACGCTCACGCCTGAATCCACACCCACAGCCTCTCCCCAGCCGACAGTGGATGGCGCCACCGCCGAGCCGACAGCGACTCTCGAACCGACCGCAACAGCCACCGCCACCCTGACGCCCACCATCACACCGACCGCCGGACCCACCTCCACGCCCCTCCCAACAGCAACTCCATTCACGCGTGAAGGCTTCGAAGGTCTGTTGGAGGACACGAACGAAAACCTCGCCGAATACGGACTCGATGAGGGTTACATCCGCACCTTCTTCGAAAACCAGATCCTGCGTGAAAAACTCGAAGAGATCATCGCCGCCGACGTCCCAGCATCCGAGACGCAACTCCGCGCGCGCCACATTCTCGTGGTAGATGAAGTGACAGCAAAGGACATCATCGAAAGGCTCAAGAACGGCGCAGACTTCGCCGAACTTGCCCGCGAGTTCTCCACCGATACCGGCTCCGGCGCCCAAGGCGGCGACCTCGGCTGGTTCGGCAAAAACCAGATGGTGACTGAATTCGAAGAAGCCGCCTATGCGCTCGAAAATCCCGGCGACTTCACCCTCGAACCCGTCCAGTCTCAGTTTGGGTATCACATCATCCAATTGATGGGCAAAATGGAACGTCCCCTCTCCGAGAGCGACTTCCAGATTGCCAGGGATGTCGAACTTCGCAAATGGCTCGACGCCGCCCGCGAAGAATACGCCGTGGAAATCTTCGACTTCTGGAAAACGCGCGTTCCCACCACCCCGAACTTCATCACCGCCGCCACCGAATCCGCCGCCGATTCATTGACCGCGCAGGCGGAAAGCCTCTCCACCCTCGAAGCGTCCAACGAGACGCAGACACCGTAGGTAAAGTAACGAGTTACGAGTAACAGAAAACCCGCTCCGAAAATCGGGGGCGGGTTTTCTGATTCGTCTCATGGGGCAAATTTGCCAGCCATTCCCCTATTTTGTATTGAAAAGCAACCATTTTCTGGCTGCCTCAAAAGAGTTAAAAACTCTAAAGTAGAGTCCCCGATTTACCGCAACAGTTTCGCCAAAGACAGCCTGTTCATAAGTTTCAGAAGTGACCCCTGCCTGATAAAGCAAGGCAATCTTGGTCCCATAGGCTACGCGAGATTCAGCCAGAAACTTGGCGGCTTCAAAGACTTCCAATGTCTTCAAATGCCCGACAGTACCGGTTTGTTCCTCGATCAGAATACGTCTATGAGAGTGTGTTTCGAGATAGCCAACCAATTCGCGCCACAACGCCAACACATCGCCCTCAATGAACCTGCCGGAAAAAAGGACATGCAAATGGTCGTTTTTTTCATTGATGCAAAGCGAATACGGCATATTGAAATCCTCTGGTATCACAAACGCCCCATATTATATCCCTCATACCGTTGGCGCAGAAACCTCTCGTAATAGTCAGGGGCCTTCGAGAGACAAGCTGTCTAATGCGCTAGACCTGGTCGCCTCGAATATCCACGGAAAATATCTTTTCAAGCATGTCACTGCATTTTCAGCATTTTCAATTCCCTTCTCCGCTCATGTGTAGAGTCTGTACGTCAAAATGACAGTCACCTGCGCAATCTTTACATATTGAACCTGCTGAATAATCTTTTGAACTTGCCAGCATCTTTTACACTACAGCGAAATCAACCCCAACTCGATTCCCCGCTTAACCGCCTCGGTGCGGCTCGAAACGCCCAGCTTGGCATACAACGCCGAAAGATGGAACTTGACCGTATGTTCGCTGATGCCGAGTTCCAAAGCAATTTGTTTATTGGCAAGTCCCTCCGCCATGTTTTGGAGGACTTCCTTCTCCCGGGCGGTGAGCGGCTCTGCGAGCGACTCTTCCCCCAAACCTTCGCCGCCCTTTGGCAGGCGCATCAATCCCTCGACCAAGCCGGGTGCGCCGACCCAAAGCCCTTCCGCTACTGCGACGATTCCCGCCGCGAGTTCGTCCGCATTTGCCTCGGCGGATAACACGCCCCAAGCATGAGTCTTCGCCGAAAGGAATCCGCGGATCGATTCGATGGTATCCGTCAGGATCAGGATGCCGAAATCCTTGTCGCCCAAGCCATGAACGGAAGAAACCGAGGTGAGCACTGCCACCTCGGTCTCATCTTCGTTCACATCTGAAAGTCTCGCCGCCTCCCCCACCACGCGAATGGACGGATGCCCTGCAAGCATTTCGCGCAATCCCACCCGCAGGGCGTGGTTTGGAGAGACAATGGTGATATGGATCAAGAGTTAACCTTCGGAGTGCAAAGTCTCCTGAATTTGAAAAATCCAACGACGGGAGTCGTTGCACTCCTCAATTACCGTTCACCCACGATCAAACTTACCGACTGCAATTTTCCGCCCCGCAAAATATCCATCGGCGTGGATTTGCCGACCACGTCGCCGCTCAGTCGGGTAAATAACTCATCGTGGTGTTCAACCGCTTCTCCAGCCACACCAACGAGGATATCACCGACGATCAAGCCGCCTTTTTCAGCCGGGCTGTCCTTTTCGACGCCGACGATCAGCAATCCGGTTTCCTGTTCACGCTTCAACTGGCTCTGCGCCTCTTCGGGCAGGTTCACGGTCTGGCTTTTCACGCCGATAAAACCGCGTTTGATCTTGCCGTGTTTGGCAAGCGTGTCGGCAATTTTCAAGGCAAGTTCTGCGGGGATGGTGACCGCCTCTCCGCCCATGCCAAAGCCGGAAGTGTTGATGCCAAGCATTTCGCCTTCGCCGTTGATGAGCGGTCCGCCGGAAAAGCCGGGGTAGGAGACGACATCGGTCTTGATGTACTGCTCCAACATTCCGCCGCGCCCGGTGCGGACAGGTCCGCCGATTTTGTTCACTGTGCCGAAGCTGGATTCAATCCCGCTTTCGGAGGGACGACCGATGGCAAGCGCAAACTCACCAACGCGGGCAGAATTCTTTGCCGCGACAGCGGGAGAGGCTGAGGCGGAGTCCAGTTTCAAAACAGCAAGATCAGTCCCCGGGTCCCGACCGATGAGGCGGGCTTTGGCTTCCTTCCCATCGTTGAAAAGAATCCGAATGCCCTCTTCCTTTTCCACAACATGACCGGCGGTAAGGATCATATCCTTTGCAATGGAAATGCCGCTGGCGGGCATTCGGCGGCGGGCATCCACCAACACGGTATATTTGCCAGCCTTCTCTGCGGCGTTTGCCATGGATTCGGAAAGTTCGCTAAAAATGTTTTTGCTCATGAGTTTGCTCCTTTGCGCTCGTTATTTATTGTGTAGTATCGCGCTCTCTAGCGCAATACCGGCGTTGGAGAACGCCTGTTACACGGTATTGTAGCGGGGGCGTGGATGGAGTGTATCGGTGAAAAGGATGGGAGGATACTGGAAATTTGGGTAGGTAGGGAGAACAGTTATCAGTGAGAAGTTATCAGTGGGAAAGTGGAGAGTAGAGATTGGTGATTGGTGATTAGCGGGAGCGGGCTTTTTGTTCGAGAGGTAAAAGGGCGGAGTAGATTTTTTCGTGGGTTGGGGTTTTCACATTGGACGCCCTGCCCAGACGAATCACGACGCCGGTTTGCTGGTCGAGTTCGGAGGGTTTGCCAGCCATGATGTCTTTTTGCATGGAGGCGATGGTCTGCGGAGGGAGTCCGTCCATGCGGGCGAGGGTGTTTTCGACAAAATTCTCGGCGATGGCAATATTTTGCGCACGGGCAATGGCGGCGGTTTCCTCCAATGCGGCTTTGAGCAGGGCGCGGGAGGCAGGGTCGCTTCGGTATTCGCCCAGCGTTTGACGGGTATATGCGCCCACTCCGCTCGTCGCCGCGATGAAGATGAATTTCTCCCACATGGCGGTTTGAATGTCCGCCGGGTTTTCGGCTGTGACCCCGTTCAGTGATTTGAAAATGACGTCGAGTTTTTGAATTCGTTCGCTGTTGGCATTGTCCCATTCACCATAGGCAAGATAGGGTTGAATGCCCGCGTGACGGATGCGCCCCGGCGCTTCGATAAACGCGCTGATTCGGCATAGACCGCCGAGGACATGCTCAGCCCCAAATGTTTCGAGCAGGGCCTCCATGTGTTCGATGCCGTTCAACAAGGGGAGGATGGTGGTTTCAGCGCCGATCAGGGGTTTCATCTGCGAAACGGCTTCATTCAATTGCCAGCCTTTTGTGCAGAGCAAAATCAAATCGGCAACGTCAATATCGCTGGAAGAGTCGGTCACCTGCGCCGGGAAGATGGTGAAATCCCCATTCACAGAGTCGACTCTCAATCCGTTTTTGCGGATGGCACCAAGATGAGCGCCTCGTGCAATGAAGGTTACATCCTGCCCGCTTTGAGCGAGACGCCCGCCGAAATACCCGCCCACGCCGCCAGTGCCGAAGATTACGATTTTCATTATTTTTTCCTTTTGGTAAAAACCCGTCCCCAGGGTGTTATGCCGGAACCGGTTGGGATATAAAATACAGCGCCAAACATTGGCATTATCTTACACCAAAGGGATTTTCATGTCATCTACCACACTGGTTACCGAACGTCTCGTCCTGCGCCTGTTCAACATGGGCGATGCCCCGGTCCTGTTTAGAATTGCGCAGGAACCGGATATCTTCCGTTACTTCCCCACCAAGACTCCCTGTGAAATGGAAAAAGTAGAACGGAACATCAATTTTCAGATCGAACACTGGCAAAAACACGGCTACGGTCAAATGGCTGTGACCCTGGCGAAGACCGGTCAACTGATGGGGTGGTGCGGATTGGAATTCCTTTCGGACACAAACGAAACAGAGGTCGGTTATTTATTGGGCAAGGCGTTCTGGGGAAAAGGATACGCGACTGAAGCCGCCAAGGAATCGGTAAAATTTGGAATCGAAAAAATCGGGCTCAAGGAGATCATCGGCTTGACCGACCCGGAGAATGCCACCTCGCAAAATGTTTTACAGAAATGCGGGCTGGCGTTTACGAGACGGCAGGTCTACTTCGGGGTGGAAATGTTCCGGTACGCGATTCAGGTTTGAGGGGGAAAGAAGCGGAGGAAAACAAATCCACCACAGAGCCAAGGAGGTCAAAGAGATTTAAAATCTCGCCTTACGCATTGTCATGCTGAGCGAAGCGAAGCATCTCTACGACTATCCCAGAGACCATTCGCTATCGCTCAGGGTGACATTGAAAAGGATAAACTGCGTAAGGTGAGTTAAAATATTTTTTCTCCGTGTTCTCTGTGATCTGATATGAAAATAGCGTAGCGCGACATTCATGTCGCTTGCCGCGAGATAAATCTCGCGCTACAGAGTTTCATGGATACTCCGTGGTGAAAAAATACTATGCAGGCGCGGGTTCGGCTTTTGCCAGTTGATCGTGATCGGGCAAAATGGATTCGGCGTTGTGAATGGCGGGAATAAAGTACCCAGCCGCGCCGACGAGGGCGCTCAATACGCCGCAAAAGAGCAGGATGACTCCCATACCCGTGCCAGGACCTGTGCCCACCAGCCCGCCAAAAATTTCAGAGAGCGGTGAAGCGGTCCGCA
>DAOTXI010000385.1:0-2835 GCA_034435475.1 Anaerolineales bacterium | reverse complement strand
TGTTTCAAAAACGGTATTCAGCGTCACGGGGTTATTGACAGCATTGAAGACCCCCGAGACGTTGTGGTCTGCCAGCCGGAGGATAAAATCGGCCAGGTCGCGCGCGTCTATGAACTGGGTCATGGCGGAGGGGGTGTCGGGGACAAGCACGTTGCCGCCTTTGGCGATGCGCAGGGTCCAGTAGGTGAAGCGATCGGTGGGGTCGTGTGGACCGACGATGAGCCCGGGGCGGATGATGAGGGAGCGCGGACCGTAAACCTCCTGCACGGCTTTTTCGCATAGGGCTTTCAAGGGTCCGTAGGTTTCGCCGGTGATCTCTTCAATGCTTTCGTCTTGCAGTTTGCCGACCGGTTCGCTTTCGTTGATTCCGATCTTTTTGAAACTGGCATAGACCGAAATGCTGGAAATAAAAACATACCGGCTGACTTTCTCTTTCAGCGCTTCGGCAGATAACTTGACAATGCGCGGCAGATATCCACAGGTATCGATGACCGCATCCCACTGTCCCGTGAGTTGGTCGAGGTCATGGTCCCTGTCTCCGCGGATGGTTTTGACTCTTCGAAACAGATCGGGGTTGGTCTGGCCGCGGTTGAAGAGTGTGACTTCGTGCCCGCGGGCGCGGGCGGAGGTGACGATGTGCCTTCCGACAAAACGCGTGCCGCCGAGGATGAGGAGTTTCATGAATGTACCTTTTTGAGGATGGCTTCTGTAGCTTTGGCTTCGAGTCCGTCTGGCATGATGTTGTAGGCGGTGATGATGAGTTCGCCGTCGTTGAGTTTGACTTCGGTGCGCCAGCCCCAGTCGGGTCCGCCCATCGAGTCGGGATAACTGCCAAGAGCAGAGAATCCGTTTTGGATTTCCTTGCCAATGCAGAACATAATGGACGTGTTCGTATGGAAAGAGTCCACCCAGCTGGTTTCGTATTGATTCAATTGGGTGTTGTAGCCAAAGGTGAACATGCCATGCTGGGCTTCGCCTTCAATGGAGGATTGATAGAGGAAGAGCGCGAAGCGACCATCTAGGATGATCTGGATCGTTCCGAGGATGGGGGCTTCGTTGGCAAGTTTATCAGGTTCAAGCCATAATTTGCTTGTGCCTTTCCAATTGCCTGCGAGTTGGGAGAGAAAGTGGTGGGGGGAGGAAGTTGTGTGGGACATGGCAAGTAGAAAGTGGAAAGTCTTTTACGATTCGGGTATTGGTGAATGGAGAAATTCGTTTTCAAAATCGGATAGTGTTAGATAAAGGGTTTTTTCTTCGCGAATACCATGCTTCCTTTGGGTTGGGACGAATGAGTTTAGTATCTTGATGATTTGTGTTAATACCTTCATACAATGTAAAACAACTTCGGATTTCATGGCGTGGCGGACTTTGTAGATGCGGTCCCGCGCTTCTCGTGCTTCGCCAAGGGCATATTCAAAGTAGCGAGCACGGTCTTTGCCTGTGGAGCGGGAATATCCTTCTGCGATGTTGGCGCTGATGCCATCGAGCGATCGTCGAATCTGATCTGCGGCGCTGCGAGTAGACGGACTCTTGAACAAAACTTCTGTGTCATCCCAGGTAATGTCGGCAATGAAGAATCCAAGCCAATAGACCTCCAATTCCCAAAGCGGATCTTTGGTAATCTCCTCGGGTATAGTCTTCATCCATTCATGATAATTCAAGCCATCCTCGCTTTCCACTCACCACTTTCCACTTTCTACATCCTAAACACCCCAAACCCACCCTCTTCTTTCGGCGCGTTTAGGACAATAGATAACGCTAATCCTAAAACCTGTCTTGTATCAGCAGGGTCAATGATGCCATCATCCCAAATACGGGCGGAGGAGTGATAGGGACTGCCCTCACGTTCGTATTTTTCCAACAGCGGACGCTTGAACTCTTCCGCTTCTTCCGCGCTCAGGGCTGGTTTGCCCTCTCTGACAAGTTGATCCTGTTTGATGGTTAAGAGCACGTTTGCGGCTTGCTCCCCGCCCATGACGGAGATGCGCGCATTGGGCCACATCCACAGGAAGCGCGAGCCGTAGGCGCGGCCTGCCATGGCGTAGTTGCCTGCGCCGAAGGAACCGCCAATGACAAGCGTCAGTTTGGGAACATGAGTTGTAGCCACGGCATGGACCATCTTCGCGCCGTCTTTGGCAATGCCGCCGGTTTCGTATTCTTTGCCGACCATGAAGCCGGTGATGTTCTGCAAAAAGATGAGCGGAATGCCGCGCTGGTCACACAACTCGATGAAGTGCGTCCCTTTGAGCGCGGATTCGCTGAACAAGACTCCGTTGTTAGCAATGATGCCGACAGGATAGCCGTGAATCCGCGCAAAGCCGCAGACGAGAGTGGTGCCATAACGCGATTTGAACTCGCGGAACTTGGAACCGTCCACGATGCGGGCGATGATCTCGCGGACGTCGAAAGATTCTTTGAAAGTGCGCGGCAGGACTCCGTACAATTCGTCGGCGGGGTATAAAGGCTCCTCGGGTGGAGCAACATCCAGCGCGGAAAGATGCGAATGCACGTGTCCGCGCGGAAGAGTCTCGACAATGCTTCGTAAAATTTCAATCGCGTGGTCATCGTCTTCCGCAAAATGATCTGCCACGCCCGATTTGCGCGTGTGGACGTCCGCGCCGCCCAATTCTTCGGCAGTGACATCTTCCCCTGTAGCGGCTTTGACGAGGGGAGGTCCGCCGAGAAAAATTGTCCCAGCGCCTTTGACGATGACCGCTTCATCGCTCATCGCCGGGACGTACGCGCCGCCGGCTGTGCAGGAACCCATCACCGCCGCGATTTGCGGAATGCGCTTGGCAGACATGCGCGCCTGATTGTAGAAGATGCGCCCGAAGT
>DAOTXI010000384.1:0-4556 GCA_034435475.1 Anaerolineales bacterium | reverse complement strand
GTATTCCATTGCGGCGGCGCGGATGGACTCCACGGCAAAAGATAGTTGAGACGATAGCCTGCCGAGTTGCGCCATGATTTAGGGTAGTTGTGTTTGATGGCGTCGGAATATTTCTGCCTGATCGCTTGAACAGCTGAAACAATATTCGATAGTCGAGTATTCGACGAACGAATATCGAATATCGAGTCATCGAACCTCGCCAAACTCCCATCGCTTAAAACAACATCGGCGGCAAGCAAATGATCCGCGCTCATGCCATAGACGATGGAATGCGCGCCGGTGGCGTTGTTGCCGATCACTCCGCCCAGGGTGGCGCGTTCGGCAGAAGCCGGGTCGGGACCGAAGGTCAGCCCGTGTTTGGCGGCGGCGCGGTTGAGGTTCGCAAGGATGACGCCGGGTTCAACCACGGCAATTTTTTCTTCGGGGTTGATTTCGATGATCGAGTCGAGGTGACGGGAGCAATCAACGATCAATGCTTCGCCGATGGCTTGACCGGCAAGCGAGGAGCCGGACCCGCGCGGGAGGATGGGGATTTTGCGCTTCGCCGTAAACTCAACTACGGATTGCAAGTCATCCAAATCTTTGGGAATGGCAACGCCGATGGGTTGAATTTGGTAGGACGAGGCATCAGTGGAGTACAAAAGTCTGGAGGCAGGATCAAGCCGAAGGTCCCCTTTGAAGCGGGGTTTTAATTCCTTAAGAATATCCATAAGTTGTTTTTTACAGGCGCGCCATGTCGGTTCCGGATCATTATTTTACAAATGCAATGCGGTTCAGAACTTTATTCAATTACTCGACAGTTGTATTTTAGCGTCGTTTTGGTAAATATGGTATTCTTGCGGGCAATTTCTTGAAACGGCCAAAAATATGATGCGACCTCCAACAGACGATGTCCCCAACACCATCTTATTCATCTGCACCGGCAACTACTACCGCAGCCGGTATGCCGAAATTTATTTCAATCACCTCGTTTCAAAAACTGACCTCGACTGGAGAGCGGTCTCTCGCGGACTTGAAGCCAGCGCCGGGCGCAACGAAGGTCCCATCTCCAAGTTTGCGCTTAAGCGCCTCACCCAACGCGGACTTTCACCGGGCGACCCAGCCCGCTTCCCCATGCAATTGGAAGAAAAAGACCTGCAAGAAGCAGATCACATCATTGCGATCAACCGGGTGGAACACCATCCGATGATGTGCAAATATTTCCCAGCATGGGCGGAAAAAATTACGTATTGGGATGTCGCCGACCTGAATATCACTGACGCGGAAGACGCCTTGCCTGTCATCGAGGAGCGAATCCGTTCTTTGATGGAAAACCTTCGCGCCAATCCTCAAACTCAATCGAAGAAATCCATCACCCCGAAAAAGTCCTCGAAATACGAGATCAAGATTTGAGCCTTCTTACGAAACTCTGTATTTTCAAGGCTGCGGTCTTCCATTTTCGCGAGCAATTTTTCTCGAAAGCTGACCGTTTGCAAAACAGACAGATAAGCCTCCACTTCGCGGATCATTGCGCGCGCGTGTTCCACCTTCGCCATCGCATCGGGCAGGGATGTTTTTTCATCGACCAACTCTTTGAGCTGCTTGCATTTATACCGCTTGCAACTACGCGGGTAATCTGGCGACGAATACACAGTACAGGTCCCATCCCAAACCGGGCAGGGCTGGGTAAACCCGCGCTGACGCGGATCGTCGCGGATGACGCGTAGACCGAGCATCTCCGACTTGTCGAGTTCGCTCGCGTCGAGCCGCACCCAGGCAAAGAGATGCCCCGAACAGCATAGTCCGCAGGCTTTGCAGAGCAGGTTGGCGGGGGAATCGGTCATGCCGGGAATCATATCAGAGTCCCCTTCAGGGGGCTTCGTAGGAATAGCGCGGGGGCTTGTCCCCGCGCGGGCAGAAGGTATAAAAAAAGCCCGGGAATGGGAAGTCTGCATACAGTGCAGGGAAAAGATTCAGAAAACAGAATCAGCCCTCCCTTATAAAAGAGGCAAAAAAGGTCACGCTTGGAGCGTGACCTACTAAGTAAATCGTCGAATGTTTCTTTACAGATATTGACCGCAGACCATAGACCACAGTCCGTCGTCGGCGGTCGCTTGTGGTGTTAAATTTCTTTTGGCGTTCTACTTATCATCTAATTCAACGGCAAACCCAACGCTATACACTTTTCCTGGGTCGGGTAGCCTTTCGCGTCCCAGCCGCGTTTTTCGTAAAACTCCGGAAGCATCTTATCCAGTTCGGCGACCATCCCTTTGGCGGGACCATCAGGCAGAGGCTCGTGCAACATGCGATACGGAAGCACATCCCATTCGGGACCGGAACCGGCTTTGATGAGGAACATGCGCTCAAGGGTGTAGACGCGATCGGCGGCGTTCATTACTTCTTCGGGGGTATAGCCCGCCCCGGTGCTCAGATTCATCATTGCAGCGAGAGTTTGGGGCCAGATCATGCGGTTCTTGTCGAAGACGTAACGGATGGCAACGAACACGCACAAGCCCGAAGAATCGATCAGCGCAAACGAATCCTGGAAGTGTTTGACGAGTTCGGGTTTACCCTCTGTAGTGAGCGGATTTTCCTTCACTGGCACGCCAAAGACTTCTTCGTAGGCGACATCGCCTTCCATGTGTGATGCGCCCTTGTTGGATGTGGCATACAGCAAGCCCATGCCCTGCGAGCCGCGCGGGTCGTAACCGGGAAATTCCTGTTTGCGGGTGGTGACGGCAAGTTCGGGGTGACCATATTTTTCAGCAAGGCGGTAACTGCCTTGCGCCAAATCTTTACCAAAGCCTTTGTTATACGCCATGAGTTTAATCATTTCGATCATGGCATCGTGGTCGCCGAATTTGAGCGGCATTCCGACGGTATCTTCTGAAATATAGCCCTTCTCGTACATTTCCATTGCCACGGCAATCGTCATGCCGGTGGTGATCGTATCCATGCCGTATTCGTTACAGAGGTAATTCGCTTTCACCAATGCGGCAAGATTGCTAACTCCGCAGCCCGTGCCCAGCGACGAGATCGTTTCGTACTCGGGTCCTTCACCCTTGCCCTTATACGGGCCATCCGGCACTTCGGTTAAACGTCCGCATGAAAGCGGACAGCGATAACAAGGCGTATGACGAATCAGATATTGATTTTTCAGAGCGTCGCCATCCACGTTATGAACGTACTCAAATGTGCCTTGCAGGAAATTGCGCGTCGGCAAAATGCCCAGCGTATTCGTCACCTGCGGCACATAGGACGTGCCGTAAATGCGCATGTTCGAGCCTTTCTTCACATCCGCGCCTACGTTTTTGGAGGTTTCCACGCTGATGGCGCGCATCCCTTCGGTATCGTGCAGGGGCGGGTTCTTGTTCCCCATCGCCACTACGGCTTTGAGATTTTTACTACCCATCACCGCGCCCACGCCGGAGCGAGCCGCCGCGCGATGTTTATCGTTCATGATGGCTGCCATGAGAGCGAGATTCTCGCCCGCCGGTCCAATACAGGCGACTCGCGCCTCTGTGGACGTCTCCCCTTTGAGGATGTCCGTCGTCTCGTGCGTATCCTTCCCCCAAACATGCGCCGCGGACTTAATTTCAACCTGGTCTTCGTTCACCAAAACATAGACCGGCTCTGAAGCTTTGCCTTCAAAGATGAACATGTCGAAGCCTGTGCGCTTCATCCATGTGGGGAATTCGCCGCCCGAGTTTGAGTGCGCCAATGCGCCCGTCAGCGGTGACTTGGTGACAACCATGTAGCGGTTGCCGGTCGGCGCGGGCGTGGCGGTTAAGGGTCCCGTCGCAAAGATGAGCATGTTCTCTGGCGAGAGCGGCTCTGCCATTGGGTCCATTTCTTTATACATGTAATGGATCGCCCATCCACGCCCGCCGAGGTAATCACGGGCGATCTTGGGGTCCACATCTTCCTGGGTGACGGTTCGAGTGGTGAGGTTGACGCGCAGAATTTTGAGATGCCAGCCGTACATGGGTGCTCCTTGGGGTTGGAAGTTGAAGGTTGCAAGTTAAAAGTTACAGGTTGAAGGTTGAGGGTTAGCCGCCAGCGATGGCGGAGAAGGCTGTGATGGTGTCGCTTTCTTTGAGCGGGGTGTTCAGATCAACGGTAAGACCATTGAGGACAATGACGCTTTCATCGTTGAGGGGAATGTCAAACTGCGAAATCACATCATAGACGGTTGAGTCGGTTGGAACATCCAACTCGATCACGCCATGTTTGTGCCCGGGCGGGAGGGCGTCGCGATAATTCGCGATCATTTTGACGTGGATGAGCATTTGTGAATTTTAGCATGAAAGGGGATAAAATCGTTGGCATGAAACGGCAAATTCCATATCATGGCTGGTGTTTTGTATGCGGGAACGATAATCCACGCGGGATCGGGATCACGATGTTCGTGGATGATGAGGGTGTTCTAACTTCCGAGTTTACGTTGAACGAGACTCACCAGGGTCCGCCGGGGCATGCGCAGGGAGGGGCATCTGCGGCGATTCTGGATGAGGTAATGGGAGTCGTGGTCTGGGCGGCGGGACATAAAGTATTGGCGGCAAATATCACCATCAACT
>DAOTXI010000383.1:0-5640 GCA_034435475.1 Anaerolineales bacterium | reverse complement strand
GAAGCCTGTCAGGGACAGGGTGAGTTGCGCATCGAAATGCAATTTCTGCCCGATGTATATGTGCCGTGCGATGTGTGCCACGGCAAACGCTTCAACCGCGAAACCTTGCAGGTGATGTTCCGCGATAAGTATTCAATCGCCGATGTGCTCGATATGACGGTGGACCACGCGCTGGAAGAATTCACAAATTACCCACAAATGCAAAATAAATTAAATCTGTTGCAAGAAGTGGGTCTGGGCTATGTGCGCGTTGGTCAACCCGCCACGACTCTCTCTGGTGGTGAAGCACAGCGCGTGAAACTCTCGAAGGAACTCTCGCGCCGCGCAACAGGGCGGACACTGTATGTGTTGGATGAGCCTTCTGTGGGTCTTCATGCAGCCGATGTCCACAAATTGATCGAGGTCATGCAGCGGCTGGTTGACACAGGCAATTCGGTGCTTATTATTGAGCACAATCTCGACATCATCAAAGTTGCCGACTGGATCATAGACCTCGGTCCCGAAGGCGGCGACCGCGGCGGGGAACTCATTGCCGAAGGCACACCGGAACAGGTGATGAAGGTCAAGGGATCGTATACGGGCAGGTATTTGAAAGAGCATCTTGGGAGATAGTCAGTAATTAGGCATACAGATAACAGGTTAGAAAGATACCCCGTATCCACTTGTTTACTTGTCTACTTCTCCCCCTTTCCCCGTTCCCCGCGCATTTCCTCTTTTTCAGGTAGAATTATTTTGCACTTCCACTGGCTGGAAAACATGAAGACACAGTGCAAAAGGATTATTGAATGAATGTAAAACCTCCCTCCTCCCTCCCACCCTCCGGCGTGATCGGCTCCTACCGCAGGCGCAACCGCGGAAGACAAAACCTGGTCGTCATCGCAGCCAGCGTTTTGGTGTTGGGAGGTCTCGCCATGCTGATCTATTGGCTCACCCTGCCGGGCAAACCAATCAACCTGCTCCTTGCAACCGAAACTCCCACCCCCACAGCCACCTTTACGCCCACCAACACCAATACCCCCACCCCAACATTTACCGAAACGCCCTCGCCCACTATCACCCCCACTCCCACCTTCTCGGCGCCCTTTACCTACACAATTCAGGACGGAGACTCGCTTGCCGTAATCGCGGAAAAATTCGCACTTGGCGATGACGCAATCCAACTCATCCTGCTCCTCAACCCCTACAATGCCGAGACCGGTCTCGGCATTGACCCGACAACCCAGATCGTCATCCCCGGGCAGGTCATCCTGCTCCCGAACCCCGATATGCAACTGCCCACCTCCACACCCATCCCACCCGGTTTGCCGCGCGGAACGTTGATCGAGTACACCGTCCAATCCGGAGATTCGCTCGCCGTCATCGCCGACATCTTCAACAGCACCATTGAAGCGATCATCGAAGAAAACAATCTGGACAATCCGAACGCGCTCTTCGTTGGGCAAATCCTGCAGATCCCGGTCAACCTCGTCACACCCACTGCCACCCTGCCCCCAACCAGCACCCCGATCACCCCCGGACCCGGCACCTTCCTGCCGACCGCCACCTTCACACCCATCAACGCCGTGCCGAGTATCACCACAACTCCATAATCATTGATCCGCAGGCAAAATGCCTGCGGATTTCTTTTCAGTTTTACTGGACAAATCCCCCCTCGCCATGTAAAATATGTCGCCGTCGTAAAAGCAAGGCAAGAAATTTTCGGAGGAAGACTTGGCTAACATTCAATCCCAGATCAAACGCAATCGTCAGAACGAAAAGCGTCGTTTACGTAACCGCAACGTCCGTGGCGCCGCCCGCACTGCCGATAACGCCGCGCGCAAAGCCCTTTCCGCTGGAACGCCCGAAACCAAAGACACGATCATGAACGCGATCAGCGCTTTGGACAAGGCTGCGGAAAAGGGAGTTCTGCACAAGAACACCGTTGCGCGCCGCAAGAGCCGCTTGATGAAAGCCCTTGCAGCGTTGACCCAAAAGAGCGCGTAAGTCAGCACTCGAATCGGAGCGGGAGTCGCAAGACTCCCGTTTTTTGTTTTATGACCACGGTCATTTTCATCAACGGCACCTCCTCCTCTGGCAAAACCTCCCTGCTAAAACTCTTGCAGAAGAAATTGCTGGAGCCCTACCTGGATATGGGCATTGACAAATTCATTTGGATGCTCCCCAGTCGCTACCTTGACCACCCTCTTTGGGATGATGTCCTCGGAAAAGCGGTTCATTCTGGACCTGTGGGCTGGTCGCTGTTCTCAGGCATGCACCACGCCATTGCCGCTGCCGCTTCGCGCGGAAATAACATCCTCGCCGATCACGTCTTCGTGGAAAAAGCCTGGGTGAACGAATGCGCCGAATTGTTCGCCGACATGAATGCCTACCTGATCGGTTTGCATTGTCCGCTCGAAGTTTTGGAGCAACGCGAAAAAGATCGCAAAGACCGCACGCTCGGTCAAGCCAGATTGCAATACGAGGTCATTCACAAATACATACAATACGACCTTGAATTGGACACGTCGAAATTGACAACCGAAGAATGTGTTGAACAGGTCATCGAGCGGTTGAAGTTCCCACCCACCGCATTCAAATCCATAATAATCCCGAAGGGATGACAGGGTAATAGAAATAAATCAATAAACCGCATGAACCCCGAAGGAGTGACATAGCATATCAAACCTGTATCACCCCTTCGGGGTTGTAAGAAAATATACAATCCATAACTCTCTACAATCATTTCACGTCTTCGGCGTTGAAAGCAGATATAATCCGAGCACCTATGTTTCAAAAAGAACAACAACTCATCGAAAACAAGATCAAAGAATACTGTGCCGCAAATGACATTGCCCTGGCGGAACTGAAGTGGCAGCCCATCCCCTTCTCAGGTGAATGGGGTTTTGCAACTTCGTTCTTTCAGACCGCTGCCAACGAAGCGAAATTCGGCAAAGGAACAAAGACTCCGGTGCCGCAAAAGGCTCAAGAAATTGCCGAGCAGGTCAAAGCGCAATTAGGAAGCGTGGATGGGGTCAGTCACATCGAAGCAGTGAAGGGCTATCTCAACGTCTATTTCAAAACCTCCGAGTATGCCCAACGTGTAGTGGATGAAGTGCTGAACGGCGGCGCGGACTTTGGTAAAGGCGCGGCGAAAACCGAAACGGTGATGGTTGAATATGCCCAGCCGAACACACATCACTCCTTCCACATTGGACATGCGCGCAATACGATCCTTGGCGAAGTGCTGGCAAGGCTGGTGGCGTTTGCAGGGTTCAAAACCATCCGCGCTTCATACCCCGGCGACTTGGGACTCGGTGTCATCACAGTGATGTGGCTTTACGACAAACTGTATAAGGGACAGGAACCTGCGGGTGTACATGAGCGCGGACAGTGGCTCTTGAAGTTATACGTAGAAGCCAACCAGTTATTGGAAAAGAAAGAGAACGAAACACCCGAACAGACCGTGCAACGCGAAGCCTACGAAGCCGAACGGCGCGAGATGTATCGCAAGTGGGACGCGGGTGATGAATACGTGCGCGAGTTGTGGCGCGTGACCCGCAAGTGGAGTTTGGAAGAACTGCGCGAAGTGCTGCACATGCTCGATGTAAACATGGATGTGTGGTTCTATGAAAGTGAAGTAGATGAGCCTTCGAAGGTAATCGTTGAAGAGTTAATCGCCAAAAATATCGCCGATGATGAACGCCCGAATGGCGGCGCAGTCATCGTGAAGATTGACGAGAAACTTGGGCTGACCAAAGAGAAGTACCGCACGAATGTCATTTTGCGAAACGATGGCACGACCCTCTACCTGACCAAAGACCTTGCATTGGCAAAAGTTAAATTTGAGCAATATCACGTAGATCGCTCGATCTACGTGGTGGACTCGCGGCAATCGCTGTATTTACAGCAGGCATTTGCGATTTTGAAGTTGTGGGGCTTCCCGCAAGCGGAGAAGTGTTACCACCTTGGGTATGGCTTCGTGAGTTTGCCCGAAGGCGCCATGTCTTCGCGCAAGGGGCGCGTGGTGCTCTTCAAGGAAGTCTACGACGAAGCCATCAAGCGCGTGCTTTCGGTGGAAGCCGAAAAGAGTGTGGATATTCCCGCCGAAGAACGCGAAAAGATCGCCGCACAGATCGGTTTGGGCGCGCTGGTCTATTCCATGCTTTCGGTGGACAACAACAAAGACATTGTCTTCAACATCGAAGAAGCGCTTTCGTTTGATGGGCGAACGGGTCCATATATTCAGAATGCGCATGTGCGGGCGAATTCGATCTTAAAGAAGTCAAAGGTCGAAGGTCAAAAGTCAGACGACCTTAGACTTTCGACTTTCGACTATGAATTAACAAAGCAGGAAATAGAACTCATCGAGCAAATGTCGCAATTCCCGCAGAAGGTGCAGCAGGCGGCTGAAGAGTATCGTCCGCTGGTAATGGCGATGTATGCCTACGATCTGGCGAATGCTTTCCACTCGTTCTATCATGCCGTGCCAGTTTTGCAAAATGACGACGAGCAGGTGAAGAACGCCCGTCTGCGCTTGGTGGCGGCGGCAAAGCAGGTGGTGGCAAACGCGCTCAGGCTGCTGGATATTCAGTCGCCGGATGTGATGTAAGAAGAACAGTGAACAGTAATCAGCGAACAGAGCGGGGTGAAAGGTTCGGTCTGTTTTTGGGCAGGTAATGGGATCAAATCGTTTGTAAGTTTTGCGTGTTATTCCATGCGAACACATTTCATCAAGGAGATCTTAATGACTACACTTGCGCCTACTTTATATCACCGCGCATTTCCACAGATTTCTGTGGGTGTGCGCAATATCACCCTTGTTTTACTCGGCTCGTGGCTGGTTGCGCTCTTCGCGCACATTGAAATTCCCCTGCCTTTCTCGCCGGTTCCCATCACTGGGCAAACTTTTGCCGTGCTGCTTGTGGGCGCGCTGCTCGGCTCAAAACGCGGAGCGTCTGCCATGCTCGCCTATATTGCCCAGGGCGCGGCGGGGCTCCCCTTCTTCGCAGGCGGCGCCAGCGGGTTTAGCATTCTCACCGGCGCGACGGCTGGGTATTTGGTTGGCTTTATCGTGGCGGCGTATGTTATCGGCTTGTTCGCGGAGCGCGGCATGGAACGCAGTTTCAAAACATCCATTTTCCCCTTCCTCGTTGGCACCGTGATCATCTACGCCTTCGGTGTGACGTGGTTAAGCGCTATCGTTGGCGGGTTTGGTAAAGCCATTGAATTGGGTTTGTTGCCATTCATCGTTGGGGATGTGCTCAAGATGCTGGCGGCGGGTGTTGCGTTGCCGTCCGCGTGGAAAATGATCGAATAACAGAAACAGGTTCGAGCGGGGAAAGAAGCGTGTCACATCAAAAACAGGCTGAACGTTATCTTGGCGTTCCGCCTGTTTTCTTGTTTAATCCAATTAATAAGACCGCATTGGGTAAAAACGAGTTGGCTCAAATCCCAAGCCGGGTCAACCCGGACATCGTCCTCGATGCGGTGAGCACAGGAGTTTCCTATGCCGATCAAAACCATCATCATGGGCGCCGCCGGGCGCGATTTTCACAACTTCAATACATTTTTCAGAGGGAATAAGGATTATGAAGTTGTAGCCTTTACCGCCACCCAGATCCCGGATATTGAAGGACGCGTCTATCCGAAAGAGTTGGCTGG
>DAOTXI010000382.1:0-1852 GCA_034435475.1 Anaerolineales bacterium | reverse complement strand
CCGCCGAGTTGTAAACTGTTCGGGTCGAGTTGTTCGATCACAGCAGGAGAGACCATCCGCTCGAAGAGCCGCCTTTGCGCTTCCAGTTTCTTTCTCTCCGTCAGGTCGTCCAAGACGATTGCCACGCCTTGGGTCTTTTGATTGGCATCCTTGAGCGGGGAGAGATTCAAGCGCCAGTCCACGTTTCCGCGTTTGGGCAGTTTATGGCTGATCTCAAGGTCTACAATTGGCTTTTCGGTATTGCGGACTTCCGTTAGATGCGGACCCAATTCAGCCGAGACGGATGAAAGCGCATCGTTCAGGTGATGACCGATGATCTCCTGTGTGGGTGAGCCGAGGATGTTTTCCGCGGCGCGATTGGCGAGTGTGATCGTATCCTGCACATCCGCGGTGATGACCCCGCTGGCGATGGAGGCGAAGACGTTGTCCATCAGGTTCTTGAGCGCGGTCACTTCTTCGAGAGTCTGCTTGAGGGAGGAGAAGAGCCGCGCGTTGTCGATGGCGACCGCCGCCTGGTTGGCGAAGGCTTCCAGCAAATCCTTTTCCGTATCAGCAAAGATACCCGCGCGGATGCGGTTATCAGCATAGATCACGCCGATCAGTTCGTTCTTAACCTTGAGCGGCACGCAAAGAATGGAGCGCAGGTTGAAGGCGACGATGCTTTCCTGCCCGACAAAGCGCTTGTCTTCCTGCGCATTGGTCGTGACGACCGATTCGCCCGTATCAATGACGCGCTGGACGACCGTGCTGCTGACGTTTTTTTCCGACGAGTTGATCGATTCCATCTCCCAGTTACGGGCGATGCGCGCCGTCATCTCGCCGTTCTCATTGCGCAGCATCAAAAAGCCGCGCTCGGCTTTTGTCAGGCGCACGATGTTGTCCATCACGATGCGCAATACTTCGTCGAGTTCGAGCGATGAGTTGATGACCTGCCCTGTTTCGACGAGCGCCAGCATGTTGCCGTGTTCGCGTTGGAAGGTTTCGATCTTGCCGCTCACGGTATCCAGCGTGGAATGAAGGAAATGCATCTGTTCGAGCATGTCCTTGGGCGCTTTTAACTTGCCGCTGTTGAGTTCCGCGTAAACTTTCCCTGCCAGGATGGCAAGTGCGGTCAATTGGTCGTGGACGGTGCGGGGGCGTGTGGTATTGTCATTCATAAGGGATACGGCGGATTTTCCTGTACCTCCGCGTAATTGTATCCCAAGATGGCAATTTTTAGTCGCTTTTGTAAAGTTTTGTAAAGAATTTTCAATGCGGACCTTCGCGCCTGCCCCGCGCTTCCTTCATGCGGCGTGAACAACTGCATCTGATGCTCTTGAAGAAGCGCCTCGACAGAATCAGCCGCATCTGGCAGCAGGCGTTTTAGTATCTGCGCGCGTTCGAATGCGGTGATGTGGGCAGGCTGGGGGCGTTTCATCCAACGCAGGCTGATGTTGACGCTGTGGAAGTACCGCTCGATGGGCGGGCGGTTGATCAGGACAAGCCAGCGACTAAACCACACCGGCGGGGTCCAGCCGCTTTTTTCGATGGCGCGTTTGAGCAGGATTGCCGCAGTCATATTGGGAGCAAACCGACGCTTAAGAGTCAAACCAAGCAGGATGAAGAACACGCCTCCGAGCCACGGGAGGGCTGTCGTCAGCCTCTCAAGCCATGTCGCCGCTGAGGCTTGATCCTCCTCCTCTGCGTCGGGAAGAGGGGGGTGGTCCTCCTCTTCGAAGGGTTGCTGGTCCACAGGGTTGGCAAAAGGCGCGATATTCGGCGCAGTCTCGTCCCGCTCCAATGGACGTTCGAGAGGTTCCTGGTTCGTCGTCGGTTCAAATTCCACCCAGCCGTATTCGGGGAAGTACACCTC
>DAOTXI010000381.1:0-6648 GCA_034435475.1 Anaerolineales bacterium | reverse complement strand
CCTTCGGTATGGGCTTCGCCTATTTCGGTCACAACTGGGCATTCCACGGGCTGTATATCACAGGTCTTTCGCTGATCTTCTTTGCGGGCGTTCTGCTCTGCGTGGCGCTCTGGCCCTGGGACAAAGAGTATTACATCACCGATAAAGACTATGCCCGCACCAGAAGCGGATTCGACCTCGAACGCGCCGCCTTCTTCACCACGGCTGTCACCACCGTTCTCTCGGCATTATTCGGCGCCGTTCCCGGTTCATTCTACGGGCATGGATTCGAGACCTTCCTCGCTGAGAACATCATCCGCCTGCCACATAAGACCCCGATAGAATATTCCATCATCGGTCATCTGCACATCATGCTGGCGTTGATCGGAATCATGATCACGCTCATCATCGGGCGCTGGCTCAACTTCAAGGGCATTTTGCACAAGATTGCCATGCCGTTGATGATCCTCGGCTGTATCGTGCTCAACCTCGGCGTGTGGGGCGTGGTCACTCCGCTCGAACCTGTGGCGCACATGATCATCTATGTCGGCGCGACTCCGTCCATGTTTGCGGCGTTGCTGTTATTGATCTGGGACTGGGGCAAACTCATCAAAGACGGCACAGCCCACCTCGCCAAACCGACCTTCCTGCAAAAACTCGGCGCGATGGTTCATGACCCGCTCAAGTTCGGTCCCACCTGGCAGATGCTCTTCATGAACTTCACCACCAGCGGTATTGGCATTTTCATGGCGATCCGCCTAGATGAAGTCTTCCGCCTGTGGCCCGCCCGCGAAGAACGCATCGAATTGACCGGTCACTGGCACGCGCTCTCCGCCATCATCGCCACCATCATCCTGATGTACTACGGTGACATGCTCGGACTAAAGGGGAAAGTCCGCCAACTGTATGGTTGGAGCATCATTTTCCTCTCCGACCTTGCCCTGGCAGGCGTGACCATCTTCGAGATGAAACGCCTCTTTATTGGAGAGGCTGTCCAACAGCCGCTCGTCAACATCCTCATGTATATGATTGATTTCGGGCTGGGCTTCCTGCTCGTTCTGCTGGCGGTCGTCATGGTTTGGCGCTTGACCGACCTCTTCAAGCCAAAAGGACGCTGGACGGAAGAAGCGACTCACGAACTCTCGCAGGAGGTGGCGAAATGAAGAATCGCTTAATTTTTTCGTCATTGCGAGGAGCTCACTTGTTCTTTGCGACGAAGCAATCCCCACGTCCGATGAAGAGATTGCTTCGGGCTATCGCCCTCGCAATGACGATTATCCTGGCCTCATGCGCCCCCGTAGATTTGAACGCTCCGATTCCCACCTTCGACACAGGCGTTGACCCAACCCAATGGGTTGAAGTCGCCGAAAGCGAATTCTTCTACGGTCAATTCAACGAAGTGGAATACACCCCCGCCTTCGAGATCATGGTCACAGATGTGACCACACAGCAATACGCGGACTATCTCAATGCCGCCGTCGCCGATGGCACATTGAAAGTGGAGGGTAACTCCGTGCTCGGGTTTTATCCCGGCGACCCCTTCCACGGCATTAAGCATGAACTCGAAATCAAAGCGAGCGATTGGCAATACATCCCGCTCGATGATCCTTCTCAACGAATCAAATTCGACGGTTCGACCTTCTCCGCGCAGGAAGGATATGAAAACCACCCGATGACAAGCGTCACCTGGTTCGGAGCGTGGGGCTACTGTCAATATTACGAAGCGGAACTCCCCACCGAGATCCAATGGGAAAAAGCCGCGCGCGGAACGGATGCCCGCCCCTTCCCCTGGGGCTGGGAGATTCAACGCGAGAATGCCAACTTCTACTCCAGCCGCGACCCGTTTGAAGAGATGTCCTCCTTCGGCTCGCGCACCAGTCCGGTTGGTTTTTACAACGGCAATGCCTATGACGGCTACCAAACCCTCGACTCCGCCTCGCCTTATGGACTGTACGACATGGCGGGCAACGTCTGGCAATGGGTCGGCGACGTCCAGCCGCAGGAAGGCTTCAGCGACCGCTTCATGAAAGGCGGCTCGAAAGACACCTACGATATGGACTTGCGCGCCTGGGTTCACAACAGCGCCCCGCCCATGTATTTCAGCCCCGGGGTTGGCTTCCGCTGCGTGAGATGACGATATTCGTTCATCGAGATTCGATATTCGGGTAAAATGTGCCGCGACATTAATATCGCGCACCTTTTACACAATTTTTGACATACCACCGTAAAATATCCGCTCATCGGATATCAAACAACGAGTATCGAATCTCGAATATCGTTTTAGGAGTATGGCATGACCGCAATCTTAAATCGCAAATCCAAAATCGCCGCCTACTGGAGCCTCACAAAACCCTCGCAATCGGGTCTCCTGCTTGCCACGGGTCTGGCGGGCTATATGAGCGCGCGTTGTCCTGTCTTCAATATCTCCACCATCCTTGGTCTTTCCGTCAGCCTCTTCCTTGCCATTGCGGGCAGCACCCTGCTCAACATGTGGTGGGACCGCGACATCGACGCCAAGATGGGACGCACCCAAAAACGAGTCACCTCCACCGGTCTCGTCAGCGATAAAGAAGTTCTCATTGTCGGCGTGCTCATCTCCATCATCGGCATTGGCTGGGCATTGGCAGTAGACTGGCTCTACGGCGTCGTCGTCTTCGCCGGTTGGTTCTTCGACGTGGTCGTGTATAGCATCTGGCTCAAACGCCGCACCTGTTGGAGCATCGTCTGGGGCGGCATCTCCGGCGCCATGCCCATCCTCGCGGGTCGCGTTCTCGGTCTCGGCGAAATTGACTGGATCGGTCTCATGCTCGCGCTCGGCATATTACTGTGGATCCCCACCCACACCCTCACCTTCAGCATGAAATTTCAAAAAGACTATGCAGATGCAGGCGTGCCCACCTTCCCCTCCACCTATGGTCTGGATGTCACTCGCTTCACCATCGCAATCTCCTCCGTTCTCGCCGCCGCCGCCATGGTCGCCGCAGGTGTAGGCATCGGCATGGACTGGGGCTTCTTGCGTTTGCTCGGCGTACTCTCGGCAGGTCTCTTCCTACTCGCCGCCGCCATGACCTTCAAACCCACCGAGCGCGTCAACTTCGGTCTCTTCAAATATGCGTCCGTGTACATGCTCGCCGCGATGATCCTGGTTGTGTTGGAAGTCATTTAGTAGGACACGCTTGAAGCGTGACCTACAGAGAACTCAATGAAACTCTCTTCATTAGATCGCACTTTACTGCTTCTCACCGTCCTGCTCGCCTCCTACCAAGTCTCCGCAGGCATAGACGGCTTCGATACCCTGCCCATCATTGCCTACACCATCGCCTTTGGCGTGATCCTCGTTGCGGCATTGCTCATCTTCATCCTGGGGATGGAGGCGCTGGACTCGCCCATTGTGGTCATCGTCTCCACCTTGATTCCGTTGAGTCTGGCGATCGGTCTCGTCTGGCAGCGCCTCGCCTCACTGCAAACCTCGTACCTGGTCTTCGCCATCATCGGTTTCCTCGCCGTGACTCTGACCCGGTCAATTCCCACCCCCGGAAAGATACCCACCATCATCCTTGCCGTCACGCACGGAATCGCTGGTCTCACCATCTTCCTTCTACCAATCATCACAGCCATACAAGGCGAAGCAAAGCCGCTCTTCTCCCTCGTCGGCATCGGCGGCGCGTTAATCGGCGTGGGCGGTCTTCTGCTTTCCTTCCTGAAAACAGGCAGACCCATCCTCTCCAGAGAAACGATCATGAAATTGTTCCCCATCCTGCTGCTGTTGACCACCGCTTTCTTCGTGGCAGGGTTCAAGTTTGGATAATATTCGTCATTGCCTGTACCGTGCGAGGGCGACGCTCTCCCGCCCGAGGCAATCCCGTTCATTTGAGTAACACAATGTCCACCCTCAATTTCCTCAAATCCATGCGCGGCGAACTGAAGAAGAGCGGTTTCAAGATTTGGCTGCGGGCGTTTCTGCTTGTTCAATTCTCCGCCCTTTTCTCCATCTACTTCATCCGCGACATCGGCAACGGCTATTACACTTGGAAAACTGTTGTGCTGGTCATCGCCGCCTTCGTCCCGATTGGATTCCTCCTCAGCCTTCTCGTCCCCATGCAAGCAGACCTGGACCTGCGGGCGGTCACCTTCAAACTCGACCGCATCTATCTCTTCCTGATGTGGTTCCTCGTCATCGCCAAATTCATCATCGGGCGCATCCCCGCCTTCACCCCCGAAGCCGATTTCATCATGTCCGCCATCATCGGCATCATGTTCGGCAGGTTGAGCGGCATAGGAATTAGAGTGAGGCATCTAAAAATTCAAAACGGTTTTATTCAAAACAAAGATGTTCAGGTCACGCAATGATGCGTGACCTGTTTTTTTTCACAAAAGGAGTAAAGAATGTCCACCAATAGTTTCTTCGCAAAATTCCTGCGTTTCATCGGGATCGTCCTCATGGGGCTGACGGGAGGCTTCACCCTGCTGGGCGGAATCGGCACCACCTGCGCCGCCCTCTTCCCCACCAAATACGACACCATGGCGGCATTGGCTCCATTTCAGTGGCTGTATATTCTCTTCGTCATCACAGGCATTGCCATCGGGATTTGGGGTTTGTGGGCAACCATCAAACTCGTGCGCGGAACTTCTGACTCATACAAGATGAGCCTGCAAGCATTGATTGCCGGAACCTTGATCGGCGGACTGCACATCTACATGTCGCAAATGCTGCGCGGCAAGTCCATGCCGGTGGATGCGGTGGTGTACACAACTGCCCTCACGTTGGTCATCTTCCTCTTGTTCCGCATCCCGTTCATTTGGCAGGGCGTAAAATTCGAGAAGGGCAATACCAATAGCAACCTGCCCGCGGGCGGAGCAGCGGCAATTCTGCTCAGTGCCATGACCCTTACCATTCAATACACAATGGGCTCCACCCACACCTGGAGCGGAGTCAACTACGCGGACGCGTTCAATACGGCGATGACTCTCACGGGGTTGGGGTTGCTGCTATTGGGCGCGGGGCTTTTAATCAGCGGGGCAAAGGTTTGGGAAACAGGATTCAGGCTCAGGTTACAGAAACGAACCGCGTCGTCGAGTCGATAAATCCAACGAAACAAATAAAACATCCAGCGTAAATAAATCTGAATCAAAACTCCCCGCCATAAACGGGGAGTCCTTTTCTACTTTTCTACCTGCCTACTTATCCCCATTATCTGGAACGCTCATTGATGTTTTCCGCAACTGATCTTCCTGAAGAACGCGGATGCCATTATTGACCTGGTTGCTCATCTTGGCGACCTGATCCTGCAACTGCATCAAAATATCGAGGACGTAATTATCCGCCTCGGCGCGGATGCCTTCGGCTTCGGCGCGCGCCTGGGCGAGGATTTGTTCGGCGCGGCGTTGGGCTTCTTGCGTGATGATGTCCTTTTGCGCGAGTTGATCGGCTTTCTCGCGGGCGAGTTGCAGGGTGCGGTTGGATTCCTCCTGCGCCTGCGCCATGACCCGGTCGCGTTGGGCGACGATCTGCTGGGCTTTCTTGACCTCTTCGGGGATGGCGATGCGCATCTGGTCTATCAATTCCAGCATCTTGTCTTCATCCACGACAACGTTATGCGTGAAAGGCACAGCCTTCGCATCGTTGAAAAGTTCTTCGAGACGGTCGATTAGTTGAAGAATGTCCATGGGTCACTCGCAGAAAAGATCAAATTTTATTAACTCACCTTACGCGGTAGCGCGAGATTTATCTCGCGTTTTAGGGCGACATAAATGTCGCGCTACGAGGAAACTGCGTAAGGTCAGTTATTAATTCTAGCACATAATCCCGTCAGTTGACCGTAGGGGCGACTCTTTGTTGCGTTATAAGGTTGTTCATGAACCGAGACGGGTCGCCCCTACAATTCAATCCCTCAACGCATTCGGCAGAGACTGTTCCCCCATCTGAGAGACCTTCTCCTTCAAAGCAAGGTCAACGTATGCCGGAACCATGCTCGTAACGTCGCCATTGAGCATGGCGATCTCGCGCACAGTAGACGATGAGAGAAAGGTATGCTGTTCGGCGGTGATGAGAGCCACAGTTTCGACGGCCCCGCCCGCAAGCCTCTGGTTCGCCAGCGCCATGCGGAACTCGAACTCGAAATCGGAGAAGACGCGCAATCCGCGCACGATGACGTGGGCGTCTATCTGCTTGGCAAATTCAATCGTCAAACCGCTGTAGCCCGTGACTCTGATCTTTGGGTTGGTTTTGAACGCCTCCTCCACCAGTGAGATGCGTTCTTCGGGCGAAAACAACAGGTTCTTCAAGGGTTTATCGTAGACCGCCATCACCACTTCATCGAACAACCTCGAGGCGCGGTTGGCAATGTCCATGTGCCCGTAATGAATGGGGTCGAAGGTTCCGGGGAATAAGGCTCTGACCATTTTAGTCCTTTTGTCTGGTAGTCTGGTCGTCTGGTAGTCTGGTAACCCTGCGGCGGGAGTCCTTGTCAGGGGGACGAATGATCGGACATTTGACTAAGCGACCACTCGACTATTCGACTAACTGACATCACTACTTGTTCCCTTCCAGAATCGCTCGAAGGATTCGGCAAGCAGGGAATGTTCAGGCTGGCTGAAATACGGGTCGCGTTCGAACAATGCCTTTGCCTGTTCCCGCGCCTTTTCGATCATCGCCACATCGGTGATGCT
>DAOTXI010000380.1:0-2893 GCA_034435475.1 Anaerolineales bacterium | reverse complement strand
GGTCGTAGGTGATGTATGCGGCGCGGAAGGAGGCGCGTACTGTGAACACAGCCAGGAAAGCGAACAGGGCAAGCGTGAAGACGTGCCGGACGTTCCGCATGGTCCAGCCGCGCATGAAGTAGACCGATGCGGCGGCGCTAACGATCATGACGACAAGGGGCAGGAGGAAAAGATTGGTGGCTTGCAGTTCGTCGAGTGAAGTTCCCTGAAACGGGCGGATGGGCGAGTTCCAGGCATAAATGACATTTGCCCCGGAGAGGATGAAGACAAGGATCGCCGCCAGACCCGCGGGGACCTGCCTCTCTTTGAGCGCTTCCCAATCTGTAATCTCGATCAGCCGACCCAGCGCCCAGCCGGTGATGAGGATCATGGGCCACGCCATGTGATAGGTCAGCCAGGGCATTCTTTCGCCTGCGATGGAAAATGCCGCAATGCTTGTAATGCTCCACCAGGCGAGCAGGCTGAACATGTTGACGAAGTTCATTTCGCGGGTGTAGGTTTCCTGTTGTTCGGGCGTTGGTTGTTGAATGTTCGCCTCCCAATCGCCGTCGAATGTGCCGTCGATCATATCCTCTTCCCAGGCGGGGGGCAGGTTGATCTTGCGTCGAAATCCGAGGATGAGGGCGAGGATCAATCCCAGCGCGGGCAGGAACTCGTAGACCGGGATTTGCACAAGCAGGTAGTAATAGATCGGCTGGCTGCCACGTTCCACGCCATGCTGTACGATCCAGTACCCAAGCGAGCCGATCGCGCCGGTGAAGAAGCCGTTGGGGTTGGTGAATATCGTTGTGTATAAGATCGTAAAGGGTACCCAGAAGATCAGGGTGGTCTTCCACCATTTTTCGGGGTTCCAAACCATGCCGACGACAACGGCAAGGACGAAGGAAAGCAAAAGACAGGCTCCGATGATCAAAATGGAACGCCAGTCGCCTGACAGGGCTGTGATCTCAGGGGCAGTGGTTGGGATGGTCACGCCTGTCATTTCGATCAGGAAAGGGGAGAGTTGCGGCAGGACAATGGTGCCTACCACCATCAGCAATTCAAATGAACGGTTATTTCTCAATCGCTTCCAGGTATAGCCGCGAATCAGGAAGAAGGCTGTGGCGACGAAGGCGATCACTGTGATCACAGCGAAGAGAACGGTGAGGGAAAACGAGGCAGGCTCGGTCGGGGAAAGAGGCGCGGCATCCGGGTTGGCGGGCAGGGCGGTCTCGGCTCCGGTCAGGGTTTCGGGGGCGCGGGTGTAAAGTCCGTATCCGGCTGTCCAGGCTGCGAGCAGGATGGTGGCGATCAATGAAATGGTAAACGCGCGGTAATCTCCCCGGATGCCCTTCCAGGGTGTGCGCGATACCTGCGCGATGAAATATATGGCGAGATAGACAAGGGCTTGCGCGGTATAGATGAAAGAAGTTTCCTTCGCGGTGAAGTGGATCATCAACGCGAGGGCAAGCATGTAGAGATATTTTCGCCCGCCTTCTTCAAGGTGGCGGAGGATGGCGTACAGCATCAGGATGCCGGAGAAGCCGACGAAGGATTCGTTGCGGACGTATCGCGCGTAATAGAGCATGTATGGCGAGATCACCAGAAGGAAACCCGCGATGAGCGCGCCCCATTTACCGAGATACCTGCGCCAGTACCAGACCATCCAGATGGTGGCGATGCTGAAGAGGACTGCGGGAATGCGCGAGGTGAAGTCGCTGGCGCCGAAGATAAAGTAGGAAAGCGCGACCAGGTGGAACTGGAACGGTCCATGCATCATGGGCGAGTGTTCGTATCCCTGCCCGCGATACAACAGCCAGGAGAAATACGTATGCAGGCTCTCGTCATGGCTCATTACGCGCGTTTCAAGATCGTAGAAGCGCGTGGCGACGGCGAGCAGGATCGCCAGCGCGAAAATGATGATTTCATTTGTGATGGCGGGCAGCGCGGGGTAGATGGGTCGGTCGAGCCAGGTACGTTTTGAATCCATGAATGACACCTTGATTTGTTTTGTAATGGTCGTATTAAATATGCCGAATGATATTCTTGAATGTTTAGTGGGAAGTGAGAAGTATTATAACAGGGTGGTCAATTTTCATTCTTGCTTGACTTTTCAGTGGATGCTTGGTAATATCGGCGGGCTTTACTATTCGATGCGGGGTGGAGCAGTGGCAGCTCGTCGGGCTCATAACCCGAAGGTCGCAGGTTCAAGTCCTGCCCCCGCTACTAAAACGTCAATCGAAGACCGCCGGGCTCTGTGAAAACAGGTTGTCCGGCGGTCTTCGATTCGAAGAGGCTTCAAAAAGAGAAAATTTTTATATGCCGTAAACTGCAAGGCTTTCAGGCGTCGAAAGCTGTTGTCGGCTTCCTCCGATACAAGCGCGCAGAGGGTCTTGCGTCAATCATGCCGAACGAAATCACGCTTCCTAAAAACGAGTTACGAAACGCTCTCTTGGGTCAGGTTGATTGGGAGTATTAGTTTTTTGCAATTATGCGACTAATTTTTTTTCAAGGTTGTAGTGGGTAATTCTGGATTTTTTGCGCTACGAATTGGAAGATGCTGTCGCGCAAGAGCAGTTCTCTCCCTTGCCCTTGAATATATTCAGGACTTACGCAAAACTCCCAAAGCTTGACCGCCGACGGCAGACCGTGGTCAAAAGTTGAAGAAATGAATGGTTTTGCGTAAGTTCAATATATTAATCCCTCTTGATAATTCCCTCCTGCAAGGCAAACTTGACCAGCGCGGCTCGTGAGCGCAGACCCAATTTCTCCATTCCTCTGGCTCGATAGGTTTCCACTGTTTTGGCGCTCAGACCCAAACTATCGGCGATCTCGGCGCTGGTGTGACCGAGCGCCACCATTTTCAAAACTTCCTGTTCCCGTTCGCTGAGCGCCTCCCAGGACTGTTCATGAT
>DAOTXI010000379.1:0-3190 GCA_034435475.1 Anaerolineales bacterium | reverse complement strand
GTACGAAAGAGCCAACATCTTGTGTTGCTTCGACAAGATTTCCCGCCGTGATGTATTCGATGTTGGTGATCTCACTGAGATATTTACGAGCCAACGCGGCATAATCTGGATGGGCATTGATGCCTGTCCCAATTGCTGTTGCCCCGAGATTCATTTCCTGAATGAGCAATGCGCCCTCGCGCAGACGTTGTTGATCTTCTTCGAGCATCACGGCATACGTGCTGAATTCCTGACCCAGTGTCATGGGTACAGCATCTTGTAATTGAGTGCGTCCCATCTTCAAAATATCTTTGAACTCTTCGGCTTTGGCGGCAAAAGAAAGGCGTAATACTTCCATGCCGTCGATCAAGTCGTTGATCAAAAATCGTAATGCCACTTTTACAGCCGTTGGATACACATCATTCGTGCTTTGACTCATGTTCACATCTTCAAGCGGATGCAGGAACTTATAATCGCCGCGTCCGTGCCCGAGGATTTCCAAAGCCCGATTTGCAATGACTTCGTTGGCATTCATGTTCGTGGAAGTGCCCGCACCACCTTGAATTACATCCACCACGAATTGGTCATGCCACTTTCCAGCGCGGATTTCTTCACAAGCTTTTATGATTGCATTCGCACTTTCGGGATTGAGCAGATCCAATTCCAGGTTGGCTTGCGCACAGGCTTGTTTTACACACGCCAATGCCTTGACCAGGCTCGGATAGGTACTGATGGGGATATTACTGATCGGGAAATTTTCCAACGCCCGAGCTGTATGGACGCCATAATAAACCTCATTGGGTACTTCATGGTCACCTAAAAGATCATGTTCGATTCGATGCGTCACGTTATAACTCCAAGACTTGCATAGATTTGTAGATTCGCCTGTAATTCTTTCTCAAGTGTATATTGACCTAAAACCGTCTCGCGCGCCGACCTGCCAATTGATTCCCGTTTATCAGGCTGCTTCAACACCTCAGCTATTTTCTGTGCCAATCCCTGCACATCATTTACATTCACGAAGAGTCCGTTTACCTCATCTTCAATTACATCTAACACCCCGCCAACCGGTGTGGCAATGACGGTCTTTCCGCATGCCATAGCTTCAAGCACTGCATTTGGCATCCCATCGCGCAGGGATGGATGTACGAAAACATCCATCAAAGAATAATATGCGGGTAAATCTTTGTGGGGGACGTGTCCAGTTACGATAATTCGATTTTCGGTATTCGATTCTCGGAATTCGTTGAAGAGTTTTTTATCTTCACCCTCGCGGACCTCACCGACGATGAGCAGGGAAGCGGGGATTATTTTTGCTAACTGCGCGTAGCCAAATAATAGAGTAGCCATTCCCTTCTTTTCACGTAATTCACCGACAAAGCCAACGACCTTCGACTTTTGACCTTCAACCTTCAACATCTCTGCCAAAATCTCATTCTTTTCCATTGGCTTGAATTTATTTGTATCGATCCCATTCGGAATAACATGGATATCTCGATCTACAAATGCTTTTGCCTTTTTTGCCAAGATACTTGCATTGGTCGTTACGGCGTTTGCATTTTGCAGGGCATACATCACGTGTGAGAATTTTGACGGGTCGAAGGCGGCACGTTCAATGTCATTTCCGCGAATGGAGACAACACTGGGAATGCCTAAATATTTCCCAGCATATGTGCCGACAAAACCTGCCATGGGGAGGAAGTAGGCATGGATGAGATCGAAGGGCTCACGATGGTGTTCTTCCACGATCAATTCAAACCAATCGACCAGAGTATCGTCTACGCGTTTGTGCGCGCCAAAACGCGTTACGTGGACTCCGTTTGAGCGTTGAGTCTGCTTGATGGTGGGTGGCAGGTTAGACGTCGGAGCAAAGAGGCGGACGTCATGTCCAGCCGCAGATAACGAATCCCCCAATCGTCCTGTTGAGATTGCGAGCCCGCCGAGGTCTGGTGTATACTTTTCGCTAAGCAAAGCAATTTTCATGAGGTGTCTCAATGGCAAAAAAATGTGAAATGATTATCGGTTATCTTGTGCCGCATCAATGCGAGAACCCAGCATTAGGAACATGTGTCAAATGTGGGCGTGGGTTTTGCGATGAACATACCAATGCCACAAAAGAAGGACGCATTTGTCTTGCCTGCCAGCAAGGCTTGGAGATGCCCGTGGCATTGCCGATCGCTGCTTCTACTTTTACACCTGCCGACATGTTATTGTTTGGCTCTACCAGTTCTTTGGATGATAACGACAGGGACGACATGTTCTCTGATCTAAGTTAGGCGGCATGAACATTTTATTACTTCACGGTCAGGGGCGTACGACCAATGCCATGCGTTTGCTTGGCTTTCGGCTTGGCAGGCTTGGGCATACCGTGGGGTATTTCAGATATTACACCCGTACTGAAAAATTTGTAGATATTGTCCAACGGCTTGTGGTAACGGTCAAGGGGCTGCCTTATAACCAGCCTTATGCTTTGATCGGTCATTCGATGGGTGGGCTGCTTGCGCGTGCAAGCCTGCCGGCTTTGGAAGATCATCTTCCAAAGCATTTGATCTTGTTAGCTTCTCCCAATCAACCTCCGCGTATGGCACCGATCGCAGAACGAAATTTTTTGTATCGTTATCTTACAACAGATTGTGGTCAAAGGGTATTGAGCGCAGATTTTTATCAAGAGCTTCCATTGCCTACTGTGCCTACCACGGTCATTGCAGGTTCTGGCGGACCGCGGGTTTCATGGCTGCCTTATGGTGATGAACCCAATGATGGTGTGATGAGCGTGCAGGATACGTATGTGGGCTCAGGTGTTGAAGTGATCGATGTGCCAAGCATTCATACATTTATCATGAACTCACGCCAAACCCTGCAACATATTCAACGCGTTTTGGAAAACTGAATTTTGTTGCTCGTGTCGGGGCTCAGCCCCGACACGAGCGTTTGTATTAATACGGTCCGATCATTTCCCAGATCTTTTTGTTCTCATCAATAAAATCGTCACAACGCTGGCACGGCTTGAGAGAAGGCGGGTGCATCTTCAAGCGCACTTGTCGATATGCGGCGCCATCCCATACATCTTTGAACGATTGATGAATGATATTTCCCAACGGGGGGATTTTTTCACGGGTCATGCAACAGACATAAACATTGCCATTGAAGTCGATCAATGTATGTGACCAGGGAGCATAGCAGGGATGCTTTTCATAGAAGCCGAAGGCGT